>NZ_JBCODG010000015.1:0-80384 GCF_040928965.1 Bacteroides sp. 2201st1_D9_2201SCRN_220225
AAGGCGAAAGAGAGGGAGGTGGTCTTGTTTTTTATTGGACTGGCATAAAAATCCAAGGTTTTTATGTAAGTTTGTACCGAAATTTCGTGTGCAGGAGTCTCACACTTCATCTCGAACATTATATTTTATACTTTATATTTTATACTTAACTCACATGGCAACAGTAGACGATAAGAAAATTATCTTTTCTATGGTAGGGCTGAACAAGACCATTCAGCAGAACAATAAGCAGGTGTTGAAGAACATCTACCTTTCGTTCTTCTACGGAGCGAAAATCGGTATCATCGGTTTGAACGGTTCGGGTAAATCGACCTTGCTGAAGATTATCGCCGGCTTGGACAAATCCTATCAGGGCGAAGTGGTGTTCTCGCCCGGATATTCGGTAGGATATTTGGCTCAGGAGCCTTACCTCGATCCCGCGAAGACAGTGAAAGAAGTGGTGATGGAAGGCGTACAGCCCATTGTAGATGCGCTGGCAGAGTACGAGGAAATCAATCAGAAGTTCGGACTGCCCGAATACTACGAAGATCAGGACAAGATGGACAAGCTCTTCACCCGTCAGGCGGAGCTGCAGGACATCATTGACGCTACCGATGCCTGGAATCTTGACAGTAAGCTGGAGCGTGCGATGGATGCGCTTCGTTGTCCACCCGAAGACCAGTCGGTAAAACATCTTTCCGGTGGTGAACGCCGTCGTGTGGCGCTCTGTCGTCTGTTGCTTCAAAAGCCCGACATACTGCTCCTCGATGAGCCTACCAACCACCTTGATGCCGAATCCATCGACTGGCTGGAGCAGCACTTGCAGCAGTACGAAGGTACGGTAATTGCTGTAACTCACGACCGGTACTTCCTCGACCATGTGGCAGGCTGGATACTCGAACTCGATCGTGGCGAAGGTATTCCCTGGAAAGGCAACTACTCCAGCTGGCTCGAACAAAAGACCAAGCGCATGGAGCAGGAAGAAAAGACTGCCAGCAAACGCCGCAAGACGTTGGAACGCGAGCTGGAGTGGGTGCGTATGGCTCCCAAAGCCCGTCAGGCAAAGGGAAAAGCCCGTCTGAACTCTTACGACAAACTGCTGAATGAAGACGTGAAAGAGAAAGAAGAGAAGCTCGAAATCTTTATCCCCAACGGTCCCCGTCTGGGCAACAAGGTTATTGAAGCTAAGCATGTAGCAAAAGCTTTTGGCGACAAACTCTTGTTTGACGACCTTAACTTCATGTTGCCGCCTAATGGTATTGTAGGCATCATTGGTCCTAACGGAGCGGGTAAAACCACCCTTTTCCGCCTTATTATGGGGCTGGATACGCCCGATAGTGGCGAGTTCGAGGTAGGAGAGACCGTAAAAGTAGCCTATGTGGACCAGCAGCACAAGGACATCGATCCCAATAAGAGCGTTTATCAGGTAATTTCCGGCGGCAACGACCTCATCCGCATGGGTGGGCGCGATATCAATGCCCGTGCCTACTTGTCGCGTTTCAATTTTTCCGGTGCAGATCAGGAAAAGCTTTGCGGTGTACTTTCCGGCGGTGAGCGCAACCGTCTTCACCTGGCTCTCTGTCTCAAGGAAGAAGGCAATGTGTTGCTTCTTGACGAACCTACCAATGACATTGACGTCAATACACTGCGTGCTCTCGAAGAAGGTCTTGAGGATTTTGCCGGATGTGCTGTTGTTATCAGTCACGACCGTTGGTTCCTCGACCGTATCTGTACGCATATTCTTGCATTTGAAGGCGATTCTAATGTATTTTTCTTTGAAGGCTCCTATTCGGAGTACGAAGAAAATAAACTGAAACGTTTGGGTAAGGAAGAACCTACTCGCGTTCGTTATAGAAAGTTAATGAATGATTAGTCCGGGTTTTAAACTGAAAGCATACCTGCTTTATCTGTAATAAAAAGAAACTCTGCAAGATATTTGTGGAGTTTCTTTTTTTTTAAAAGTTTTTAGAATGCTTTATTAGGCTGAAAAAATGTAGTGCAATCGTAATAATTATTTGATATATAAATAGTATATTTGCAACTCAATATCATTTTAAACTTTAATTAACACTATCTATTAACAAAAAGCAGAATTATGAGAAAACATCTAATTCAATTTCTGTTGGTTGCCGTGTTGTTGGTATTTACTTCCGCAGCATGGGCTCAGACCACAGTGCATGGTCAGCTTGTCGACGCTGAAACCGGCGAACCTTTGGTAGGTGCTGCCGTTATGGTAGAGGGAACCACTCAAGGTTCCGTGACCGACATTGACGGCTATTTCAAGCAAAGCGTTGCTTCGAATGCCACATTACTTTTCAAATACATCGGTTATAAAGACCAGAAGAAAAAGATTACACAGAAAGGCGCTTCCGTAGAGTTGGGAACCATCAAGATGCAACCTGATGCAGTGATGCTGTCGGATGTGACGATTACATCGTCCGTTGCAGTGGCTCGTAAAACTCCGGTTGCGGTATCTACCGTAGACCCGGTGTTCATTGAAGAAAAACTCGGTTCGCAGGAGTTTCCCGAAATTCTGAAATCCACTCCGGGTGTATATACCACAAAAGATGGTGGTGGTTATGGTGATGCGCAGACTCGTATCCGCGGTTTCTCCAGCGAGAATGTGGCCATGATGATTAACGGTGTGCCCATGAATGGTATGGAGAACCAGAAGGTGTACTGGTCCAACTGGGCAGGTTTGTCCGACGTAACCCGCAGCATGCAGGTACAGCGCGGTTTGGGTGCTGCCAAAGTGTCTGTTCCGGCAGTGGGCGGTTCTATCAATATCATCACTAAGAGCACGGAAGCAAAGCGAGGCGGATTCGTATCTTACGGTATGGGTAACGACGGTTACAATAAAATCCTTTTCAGCGTATCGTCCGGTTTGTCCAAAGACGGTTGGGCGTTCACATTGCTGGGTGGTAAGACCTGGGGTGACGGATACATCCAGGGTACGGAGTTTGAAGGCTACAACTGGTTTGCCAGTGTTGCCAAGCGTTTCAACGACAATCACCAGTTGTCTCTTACTGCGTTCGGTGCTCCGCAGTGGCATAATCAGCGCAACAATCAGAACGGGCTTACCATCAAGGAATGGCAGCGTGTAAAGCAATACATGGGCGAGGACAGTCCTTATAAGTATAACCCCACTTTCGGTTACAGAAACGGACAGGTATTCAACTCATCCAGAAACTCATACCACAAGCCGCAGATTTCATTGAACCACTTGTGGCAGATAGACCGCAAATCAAGTTTGAGTACGGCACTGTACGTATCCATTGGTCGCGGTAACGGTTACAGCGGTTCGGGCGATGCTGCCAACCGCAGCAAGTGGTATGGTGCAAGCAACGGACTGGTGAACAATGAATTCCGCGAAGTGGACGGCACATTTGCATACGATGAGGTAGAAGCCATGAATGCGGCAAGTACTACCGGTTCTAAGATGATAATGTCCAAGGCAATGAACAACCATACATGGTATGGATTGCTTTCCACTTATACCACCAAGTTCGGCGAGAACTTCGACTTCTATGGTGGTATTGACTTGCGTTACTACAAAGGATTGCACCAGAATGTGATTACCGACCTTTTTGGCGGTTCATACTTCGTGGATATAGACAACCGTAAAAATGTACGTGTTGAGAATAATGCGGCGGCGGCTGATCCCAATTTCAAGAATCAAAAACTGGGAGTAGGCGATGTGATATACCGCGACTATGACGGCTTTGTAATGTCTGAAGGCGTATTCGCACAGTTGGAATACAACTACGACAAGTTGAGCGCATTTGTTTCCGGTGGTCTTTCAAACACCAGCTACTGGCGTTACGACCGTCTGTATTACGATAAGGCACATGCCAAGTCAGACAAGAAACACTACCTGGGCGGAAACGTCAAAGGCGGTATTAACTATAACCTCAACGAGTACAACAATATCTACTTCAATGCCGGTTACATTAACCGTGCCCCGATGTTCGATACATCTTTCATCAACTCTCAGAACTCACACGCACGCAACAGCGATGCCAAGAACGAGAAAGTAATGTCCTTTGAGTTGGGCTACGGTTTCCGTACAGGTTTCTTCACAGCCAATGTGAACGCTTATTACACCCGTTGGAAAGACAAGGCACTCTACGACTCAGGTACATACAACTATGAGAATGAGGAAGGCGTAGAGATAGAAGACCGCTGGACGCTGAACATGACCGGAGCTAATGCCAACCACATGGGTATAGAGTTTGATTTCGTTGCCAAGCCGCTCAGATGGCTTGATGTAACGGGTATGTTCTCTTGGGGAGACTGGCGTTGGAACGGTAACGCGAAAGGTTTCTACTACAACGGAGCAGGCCAGATGCTTGCCGACCTGAAGACCGGTGAAGTAGTGAGCGATATGGCTAATGCAGAGCAATACCGTGCCAATATCAAGATGGACAACATCCACGTAGGTGGTTCGGCACAGACTACAGCTGCTTTGGGTGTGAATGTACGTCCTATGAAAGGTTTACGCCTCAGTCTGGACTGGAACTTCTTTGCCCGTAACTATGCCGGATATGACATCGATGCAGGACAAGCCGGTATGGGTAATGAATACGTGGTTACAGAACCCTGGGAGATACCTTCCTACCATACATTCGACCTGAGTGCGGGTTATTCCTTCGACTTCGGTAAGGTACGTGCCACTTTGAGCGGTAACGTCAACAACCTCTTGGATCAGGAATACATTGCCGATGCACGCGATGGCAGCAAGCACGATTGGGAAACCGCAACACGTGTACTTTACGGTTTCGGCCGTACTTATTCCGTACGCTTGAAATTCAATTTCTAAACCTTTAAGAGCTATAATTATGAATAAAAAGTTAATATACGGCTTGTGCGCTGCCTCGTTCCTGATGACGGCGTGCGACTATAACGAAGATAACTTCCCCGGCTTCGACCAGGAACCTCTGACAGACATTGTCTACTACGAAGGAGAATTTACCGGGAAGTATCCTACCGAAGGCTATTTCAGCCTTGTGCAGGGTGATGAAGAGTCAGGAAAGGCAACCATAGAAAAAGCATTGATCGAAATGCTTGAGGATACCTATCCGTATTGTGATAAGGGATCATCGGCAAAGATTAAGGTGAAGGTGGCGGATGTGATGCCTTCTCAGGAGAAAGAACCTGCTTATGAAGATGCCTATGAGTTGAGCACAGCAGATTATGATGCAATGGGCACGGGCAAGAATGAACCGGGTGAACATGATAACTTCTCGTATAAAATCGATCCGAATGACTATCTGCCGGATTTCTGTGCAGGGAAGTATGCTGACAAGGCGGAAGGTTTTATCTGTAAGATAATATATAAATATTATAGTAACAGAGTTACCACTACTCAGGCTAAATACTACAAAAAAGGTGCGGACGGTTGGACAGAAGAGCCGCTTATTCCTTACGATGCGGATAAGAAATACTCATTGGAAGAGTCGGATTATGTCGCTATGGGTACAGAAGCCGGCGAGCCGGGAGCTAATGACACATTTGTTTCCGATGAGCAGGCTGATGCTTGTTTGCCGATATTCCTGCAGAATAAATATACCTATGTTGCCAAGGAAGGTCTGACTGTAGAAGTAACTTATAAAGTATCCGGTAAAGAGAAAAAAGCTATTTACCGTTACAACGGTTCCGCTTGGGAGGTATATAACCCGAAGGCATCCGTTGTTGTTTCCATCACCGAGCGCATCACAGTGATGAAGTTCGACGGCAAGGAATGGAAGCTCTCCAACCTTATCAGCGATATCAAGGAACTGTCTCTCACCAATGCTGAATACACTAAGCTGGTAGAGTGGGTGAAGGAAAACAAACCGGAGTTTATGAGTACGCAGAACACAACTTCCGAGTACTATTTTGGCGCCGATACTAAGAATAACAATATCAACAACAAGTATTCCACTTGGACTCAATATTACAATGTAGACGGCTATCTGAACGATTTGAAAGATGAGGAAATCCAGGCTATCATGGACGAACGTCTGGCAAAAGAAGCCTTCCCGCTCATCCTGCTGCCCGATATGGTGAATAATCCCGACCCGGATATAAGCTATACTGTTATCTATAAGATATACGGCGGACGTGGCAACGGTAATTATGCAATGTCGTTCTACTATAGTAAGGAAGATAATACTTACACATGGGATGAAATGACACCCGTTATGCAATAATAGGATGTAACATCATTTCAAAGAACTCTGAAAAAAACGGGGGGGAGTTGTCCTGCAAAGGGCAGTTCCTCCCGTTTTGTTTTCCTGTTTTCTTATAGATTAATCAATTTCATGTCAGTAAAAATATCGGTTAGCATATTGCTATGTTGGCATAACGAATCGATGTAGTTTTGTTCCCGACTTTCTGACAACCTGGTGTGCGTTCTGCAGTGATTGCCATAATAATGTTTGATTTTAAATTATGAATATGGAGTGTTTTACGATTCGTCCCGGTAAGGTTGAGTAACGATAAGTAAGATCAGGTAATGTTTCTGTCATGCGGGTCATTTCTTCTTTTTATTGTATTATTTATCCATAATCATGCAAATAATAGCAAAAAGTGTTATCTTTGAGCATCTTTCTTTCCGTAAGGGGAGTGAGGTGCATTTTTTCGATGCGGGTGTTTCCCAAACATGTTTTTGTAAAGCAGATAAGATACCCCCTTACATAACCCCAAAAAATAAACTAATGGATAAAAGTCCTCTATGCACCTGCCTGATAAAGCAGGATTTGGAAGAAGCCGCCGATCCTTATGAGTTTCTTGATAAAAACTACTCGATTTCCGGTATTCTCGACAATTTGGATAAACTCTCCCCAAGAGAATTGAAATGTGCTTGCTGCCTGTTCGGTGTGGCATTGCAGAAAGCCTGCAAGAAGAAAAGGCGGTGGTAGAGGATGGCATAGTATTGTTTGTCTTTATAAGAAGCATGGCGGGTCGGTTATGCGACAAATAAAATCAGGCTTAATTCTTAAAAAATGTAGCATGATTGTAATGTATTTATATATTATTTTGCTTATCTTTGCCAATGTTTTCAAAAATATAACATTTTAAGAAACTAATTAAAAGCTATTATGTTAAAAGTATTAAGACTTATTTTTACGTTTATGCTGGTTCTGACGGCTGCGGGCGTAAATGCGCAGGTTACGACTTCCGCTATCAGCGGTAAGGTGACCGACGAACAGAATGAGACGGTAATCGGAGCGACGATTGTTGCCGTTCATGAGCCTTCCGGTACACAGTACGGTGCTATTACCAATGTGGATGGACGTTACACGATTCAGGGTATGCGTACGGGTGGTCCGTACAAGCTTACAGTGTCTTATGTAGGTTATCAGAGCGCAGTGTTCACCGGTATCATGTTGGAATTAGGTAACACTTATACACAAAACGTAAAACTGCACCCCAGTTCGGAATTGCTGGATGAAGTGGTTGTCGTAGCCGATGCCAAAACACAAAGCGGTGCTGCTACCAACTTCTCTGCCAACTCTATTGAAAATACTCCGACCGTAGACCGTAACATCTACGACATCGTGAAGAATAGTCCGTTGGCTATGACTTCCAAAAACGGCGGTATCACTTTCGTAGGCTCCAACAACCGTTACAACAGTTTCCAGATTGACGGTACGGTGGCCAACGACGTGTTCGGTCTTTCTGCCGGTGGCACGAACGGTGCTCAGACAGGCGCCAATCCTATTTCTATGGATGCCATTCAGGAAATTCAAGTAGTGGTGGCTCCCTACGACGTTCGCCAAAGCGGATTTACGGGCGGCGGTATCAACGCCATCACCAAGCAGGGTACGAACGAAACCCACGGTTCCGCTTACACTTATTTCAACAACCAGAATATGTATGGCAAGTATAGTGCCGTACGCGGTTACGAAAAGTCGCCGATGTCCCAGCAGTTCGACCGTACCTACGGTGGTACGTTGGGTGGTGCCATTATCAAGAACAAACTGTTCTACTTTGTCAGTGCAGAAGGTAAGAAGAACAGCTATCCCTCAAGCACTTATCCGGGATATACCACTAATTACATCACCAGCACCACTGCCAAGCTGATTGCCGACCAATACAAGAAGCTCACCGGTATAGAAGAAACTTACGGTGAACGTGATATCGAACAGAAATCTTTCGGCCTTCTGGCACGTGTGGACTGGAATATCAGCGAAAAGCATAAACTTGCCGTACGCTACCAGCACAACAACTCTTATAAAGATGTGTACGGAGCAAATTCCACCACTTACTATTTCGGCAACAGCGGTTATCGCATGAACAACAAGATGAATTCGGTAGTGGCCGAGTTGAACTCTCGTCTGGGAGATAACCTCTACAACGAGTTGCGTGCGTCGGGTACGTTTGTCCGCGACTTCCGCGATACGGAATATTCAGGTCCTTGCGTACAAATCAGCAATGTCACAGGCGGTGACGGTGAAACTAAGATTACAGCCAATATCGGTACGGAGTTCTCTTCCGGTGCCAACAAGCTGAATCAGGATGTGTATAGCTTTGAGGATAACCTCTCTTGGTATCTTGGCAACCATACACTGACTTTCGGTACTCACAACGAAATCTACAAAATCAGCAACTTGTTTATCCAGGCTTCGGAAGGTGCATGGTACTATAACTCTTTGGATTACTTCCTGCAAGACAAGCCCTACAAGTTTACTTACAAGTACAGCGACCCCGACATGACGGGTGGTAACCTGAAATATGCTCCTGTTATGAAAGCTGGCCAGTTCGGTTTCTATGCTCAGGACAAATGGGTAGTGTCAAGAGACTTCAACTTCACTTACGGTATCCGCTTCGATATTCCTCTGCTGTTCAACAAACCTACTGTGAATCCTACTTTCAACGACTTTGCAGCCGGACGTAATATGGGTGTGCGCGTAGGCGAAACTCCGAGTGCCAAGCTGATGGTTTCACCGCGTGTGGGCTTTAGCTGGTATATCGACGAAGAACATCGCACGCTTATCCGTGGTGGTGTAGGTATCTTTACCGGTCGTGTACCGTTTGTGTGGCTCAGTAACTCGTTCAACAATACGGGTATGGAACAGAAAGGTACTACTCTCCAGCCCAAGGATGAATCGGGCAAGAACGATACCAATGAAGCTCCTTCATTGGGAGAATACAAGGATAATCCGCTGGCTGCCGCTACAGGAAGCATGAAGCAGGATATCGTGACTACCGACAAGAAGTTCAAGTATCCGCAGGTATTGCGTGCCAATCTGGCTTGGGAACAGTTCTTGCCGGGTGATGTGAAGATGACTCTCGAGGGTGTTTACTCCAAGACCATGAATAATGTATTCTTCGAGAATCTTGCTCTTGTGGAAAACGGACAGGTGTATGCCGTTCCGGGTGTAGAGGCTTCCGCTTCTCCTTCTTATAAGGTACAGGCGGGTGACTATTACTCTATTATCAACCTGAAGAATACAAACAAGGGTTATAGCTATGCTCTTTCGGCCTTGCTGGAGAAACACTTCGGGTTCGGTCTTGACATGTCTGCATCTTATACCTTCGGACACTCCAAGTCTGTAAACGACGGAACTTCTTCCGTTGCCTACTCTAACTGGAAGTACAACTACTCCCGCGACACCAACAGCGGTAATGAACTGGGTTTCTCCAAGTTCGATATTCCTCACCGCGTAATGGCTCAGGTGGCTTATACTACTCCGAAATACTGGAACAACTGGATGAGCACTTCTATCTCTGTTATCTATAACGGATTCTCCGGAAACCGTTACAGCCTGACCATGAATGAAACTTCCGACTTCAACGGCGACGGACAGAAGGGTAACTCCCTGCTGTATATTCCGACTGACGAAGAGTTGGATAAGATGAAGTTCGTGGACGCTACAAACAAAAAGGGAGAAGTAACCATGACTGCCGAAGAAAGCCGCCAAGCTTTCAAACAGTGGATTGAAGGTGATGCTTATGCCAAGGATCATCGCGGACAGTATGCCGAGCGTAATTCCAACCTCACCAAGTGGGAACATGAAATCAATCTCCATCTGGCTCAGACCATCTATAATCCTAAGGGGTTGGGCAAACTGGAATTTACTTTCGACATTATCAACTTTGCCAATATGTTGAACAAGAAATGGGGAGCAACCTATGGTTCACTCTATAACCTTTCACCGATTTCCGTTACAAAACTGACAACGGTGGACGGTCAGACCACTCCTAACTATATTTACAACAAGTCCGAAATCACCAAGAGCGATGTTTCCTCACGCTGGCATGCTCAGGTGGGTATCCGCTTGACGTTCTAAGGATATTTTTGTTCATGTTTATTTTTACGGTAGAGCTGTTCCGGGAAACCGGGGCAGCTCTATTTTTTTATTGTACCTTGAGCGTAAGAGGAAATACGGTATAGCAGAGTGGAGGGTGTTTGGAATCGTCTTTTAATACTTCACCGTAAATATCACCGGGTTGTGGTCACTGCATAAATCCAGATTAGGAGAGTAGTAGTCGGTGCATTCCAGCTCCGGTGAGTGGAAGGCATAGTCGATGCGTAGCATGCGCTTGCCGTAACGGTAGGTGTACATATAACCGTGTCCGCCTGTCTTGAAGCCGTCCTTGAGGCTCTCGGAGAACCGGTGATAGGTGTAGGATGAGGGTAGGGAGTTGAAGTCTCCGCACACCAGTACGGGGTGAGGGCTGGCAGTAGCGAGCTGACAGATGCTGTCGGTCTGGAAAGCACGTTTCACGAAGTTTTCATGCAGGGTTTCCGCTGCATCCTGTACGGCTTGCGCTTCACGGCGTGTATTGTCGGCGGCAAGTTCGCGTTCCCATTTTTTACGGTTCTGGCTGACACTGGTAGTTTGCAGGTGATTGTTCAGCAAGCGGATGGTATCTGTATTCAGAATGATGTCGCACAGCATGCTGCAATTGGCGCTGTGAGGGTAGGTGATGAAACGTCCGCCGATAAGCGGGTAGCGGCTGAATACGGCGATGGGGAGGATGCCGCGGATGGAGTCGTCTGCGGGGATAATGGCATATTGCCAATGGGAAAGGGCACGACGCAGACTGTCTGCCGTGAAGTGTTTGTTTTCGCCGAATTCCTGAAAGCAGAGTACATCGACGTGTTGTTGCTGCATGTACTTGGCAATCTGTTTGCAGGAGTAGCCGGTAATTTCGTTTCCGAAGTTATGGACGTTATAGGTGGCTACGGTGAGGTAACCGCTGTTTTTGCCTTGCCGGTTCGGTGCCGGTGCGGTGGCGGGTACTTCGTGGGGAGAGCCGAAACGGATAACAGCTGTAAGGTATTCCCAGTTGAAGAAGAAAGCCGTCAGCGTGACGAACGCCCATTTCCTGCGTGCCAATGCCCAGCAGAGGGCAACAATCAGGCAGGACACCAGCAGTACCGGTACGGCAAGTCCCAGCAAGGGCATGATGGTGGAATGTTCCGGATGGTAATGCCCGGAACGGGATGCGATGATGGTGACAACAGCCAGTGCAAATGTGGTAGCTATCAGTATCAGATGAAACAGACCTTTGACGGCGGTTTTTCCCATGATTAACGCAGGTGTGTTTTATAAAAGTGTGGCGAAAGCCCCGGCTACAAGCTTGCCGGAGCTTTCGTCACACCCTTTTGCTGGTTATTTTATTACTGAATTAATCGGCTTTCCGTCCAAGAAAGCTTTTATATTATCCAGCATGATTTGCATGAGGCGTTCGCGTGCGGCGGCGCTTGCCCAGGCTATGTGCGGGGTGATGTAGCAGTTTCGGGCGGTGAGCAGCGGGTTGTCGGCACGGGGCGGTTCCTGCGAAAGCACATCCAGTCCGGCGGCAAAGATGGTGCCGTTGTTCAGTGCATCGGCAAGGTCTTGCTCGTTGACCAGCGGACCGCGTCCGGTGTTGATGAGGATGGCGTTGGGCTTCATCTGTTTCAAGCGGGCGGCATTGACCAGTTCACGGGTGGAGTCGGTGAGGGGGCAGTGCAGGCTGATGATGTCGCAGTTGGCAAAAAGTTCATCGAGCTCCGTTTTCTTGATTTCGGGAGGAAGCTGGAAAGGCGATTTGGATGTGTATGCATGTACTTCCATGCCGAAGCCGATGGCGATGCGGGCGGTGTTGTAGCCGGTTTGCCCAAGACCGATGATACCGATTTTCTTGCCACTCAGTTCGATGAGCGGAGTGTCCCAGAAGCAGAAATCGGGGCTGTTGGTCCAACGGCCTTTGTGTATCTCGTCGGTGTAGTGCTGCACCCGTTGGGTGATGTTGAGGATGTGGGCAAAAACCATTTGCGCAACGGACGGGGTGCTGTATGCCGGGATGTTGGTGACCGTGATACCCCGTTCTTTGGCAGCGGCGGTATCAATGATGTTGTATCCGGTGGCAAGTACGCCGATGTATTTCAACTGGGGCAGGGCTGCGATGGTTGTTGCATCGAGCACTACTTTGTTCGTCAGCAGGATGTCTGCTCCGGCAGCACGTTCAAGCACTTCGGCAGGGGCGGTACGGTCGTAAACGGTACATTCGCCCAGGCTCTTCAGTTCGTCCCAGGAGAGGTCTCCGGGGTTGGCGGCATAGCCGTCGAGGACTACTATTTTCATAAGTGTTATTATAAGTTGTTTCTAATGTTGTTCTGCAGAATTTCCATTTCTAAAATCTTTCCTTTCCCCACAGGGCCTGCATCCTTTCTTTA
Organism: Bacteroides sp. 2201st1_D9_2201SCRN_220225; assembly: GCF_040928965.1. Taxonomy (NCBI): domain Bacteria; kingdom Pseudomonadati; phylum Bacteroidota; class Bacteroidia; order Bacteroidales; family Bacteroidaceae; genus Bacteroides; species Bacteroides sp. 2201st1_D9_2201SCRN_220225. The sequence continues at coordinate 12,635 of NZ_JBCODG010000015.1, forward strand.
TGCTTTTGTTCGGCGGCATTTGCTTGCGGCTCCCAGATGCGGCGGTCTTTCAGTTCGTCGGGCAGGAACTGCTGGCGCACGAAGTTGCCGGGGTAGTCGTGGGCATATTTATAGTTGTCGCCATAGCCAAGCTGTTTCATCAGTTTGGTGGGGGCGTTGCGCAGGTGCAGGGGAACGGGCAGGTTGCCGGTTTGCCGCACCAGTTCGAGTGCATCGTTGATGGCCATATAGGCCGAGTTGCTCTTGGGACTGGTGGCGAGGTAGATGGTCGTCTCCGCCAGCGGGATGCGTCCTTCGGGCCAGCCCACTTTCATGATGGTATCGAAGCAGGCGTTGGCCAGCAGCAGTGCGTTGGGGTTTGCCAGCCCGATGTCCTCGGAAGCGGAGATAACGAGACGGCGGGCTATGAAAGCAGGGTCTTCACCGCCCTCTACCATGCGTGCCAGCCAGTAAATGGCTCCGTCCGGGTCGCTGCCGCGGATGGACTTGATAAAGGCGGAGATGATGTCGTAGTGCATCTCCCCGTCTTTGTCGTAGGCGAGGGGATTCTGCTGGAGACGCTCGGTCACCATCTCGTCGGTGATGACAACGGGGTCTGCGGTTTCGGACTGCACCACGAGGTCAAGGATATTAAGCAGTTTGCGGGCATCGCCGCCGCTGTAGCGGAGCATGGCGGTAGTCTCCTTGAGCTCTATCTGCCGTTCTTTCAGTTGCACATCCGTGGTTATGGCGCGCTGGAGCAGTTCCAGCAAGTCATCCTTTTCCAGTGATTTCAGTACGTAGAGCTGGCAGCGGGAGAGCAGCGGGCGGATTACTTCGAACGAGGGGTTCTCGGTGGTGGCGCCTATCAGCGTCACCGTTCCCTGCTCCACAGCGCCCAGCAGCGAGTCCTGCTGCGACTTGCTGAAACGATGGATTTCGTCAATGAACAGTATCGGGCTTGCCTGCGAGAAGAAGCGATTGCTTTTGGCGCGGTCTATCACATCGCGCACATCCTTCACCCCGCTGGTCACGGCACTGAGTGTGTAGAACGGCGTCTCCAGCTTATTGGCTATAATCTGCGCAAGCGTCGTCTTACCCACTCCTGGCGGGCCCCACAGAATGAACGAGGAGATACGTCCCGCATCAATCATCTTACGAAGCACAGCCCCCGGTCCCACCAGGTGCTTCTGCCCGATATATTCGTCTAATGTCTTGGGTCTGAGTCTTTCTGCTAAAGGTTGCATGGGGTTAGCGATTAGGGGTTAGTGATTAGTGATTAGGGGGCAGATTCTTTTTACGGGTGATGATGGAAGAGGTTATCATCTTCATCAGTTCCGTACAATCGGTATCCAAGGACACATATTGCTCTGTGGTGATGTAGTTTGTTTTATTTAGCAATTCGAGCCAGTATAGGGTTTCTGAACATTCCTTTTGAGCAACGGAATATTTGTGTATAAAGTCGGCTGGGGACTCGGCAAATTGCCCTTCCCTGATATTGGCTCCCACAGATGTACCGCTTCTTAGTATTTGTTTAGACATAATTCTTTCCTGTTTGGTTTCATTCAAGAAATTATATAAATTCACAATGCGTATAGCAAAGTTCATTGATTTGTTTTTTAATATTCCCTCTCCCATATAACCGCTCCTCGCTCATCACTAATCACTAATCGCTAATCACTAACTAAAAAATCATCAATATCATAAAGCGCACTCCGCCTTTCTTCACCCCCGGGATGTCGGTATAGGTGAGGCGGCGCACATATTCTATATGCAGCAGCTTGAAGATGTTGTAGATGCCTACGCTGGCTTCAATGTAAGGGGTCTTGCCCATGACATGGCTGGTGGGCACGCCGTCGCGCATCGGAAAGAGGAAGAGGTCGGGGTTGCTGCTTTTGTAGGGGTTGTTCTTGTCCGTGAGCGTGCCCCACATGCCGCGGATGCGGAACATCTCTCTCCATTTCAGTTTCTTGATGAGGGGGATGCGGTTGAAGAGCTTCCCGTTCATGTCGTAGCTGAGAGCGAGCGAGGCGTAGCGGTCGTTCAGGAACTCCATGTTGTCGATGAGGTTGAACGATTCGTTGTTCTGAGTGATGTATGAGAGGTTCGCCATGGGCAGGTTCAGCAGCGGGAAAGGAACGGTGTTCCACTGCGCGCCGGCACGGGCGGTAACGTCCAGCTTACCCCACGAACCGAACCAGAAACGTTTACGGATGCTGGCTTCCGTGAGGTTGAAGTTGTATTCGCCGCCCAGCACGCCTTTCAGACCGACGGTGTGCGAGAGGGTGAACGTGGGGGCGTCCAGCGACACGGGAACACGGCGTTGCTTGGTGTTGACAAACGTTTCGCCGGGAGAGTAGCGCAGGGTCACTCCGAGTTCGGTGGTGGTGATGTCGTGCACCAGGGTATTTTTCTCGTCCCATTCGCCGGGGGTAGTGCCGTTGTTCTTCCAGTATTGCAGCATGCCGGCGGGCTGGTCGTTGCGGTGGCGCGCCATGGCCTTGACGGAGAAGCCGGTATTGGTTTCCAGCTCGTAGGTCAGGGTGGCGTCGCGCATGTACGACATCTGGTCTACGGTAGTCCATTTCCAGCCTACGAACATATTGTCCTTGTCCGTAGCCAGATACTTGTCCATAGGAGACATCACATCGTAGGTGTACTGGAAAGCGAGGTAGTGCTTGGGAAATTCCCAAAGGACGTACTCGCGCTTGTTGAAAGAGTAGGCAGCCTGTCCGGAGTAGAACCACTTCTTGTCGCGCGTGCCGTAGGCGCCGTAACCGCTGAAGCTCCAGTGCGGATGCAGGTTACCGGTGGTCATGCCACTGAGACGGAAACGGGTTCCGTTCACGTAGTTGCTGGTAATCATGGTGTTGATAGGGCCGAAGTCGAACTTGCTGGGGTGCTTCTTGCTGCCCGTCTCCACGAAGTTCTCGATAAGCGCCTTGGCACCGAAAATGACGTACTTGAAGCCCGGTATCTGCTCGATGCGGTTCATGAACACGTCCATGGAACTTTCCTTTTTGGTGAGCGGCACCTGGCGCACTTTGGCCCAGTATTCGTCGCTCTTGGCAAGCATGTTGGCTTCCTTGATGACGCTGCCTTTCAGGCGGAACAGGCGGGGTTCTATCTCGTCGAATTTATAGTCGCTGTACTTGGTGGTGCGCTGCACTTCCAGGCCTTGTATGCCTTTCATCAGGGCGAGTTCCACGGTCATGTCGTCGTCGGTGAGCACCCAGTTGCTGTCGGGCAGTTGCTCAAACTGCTGCACGATGTCGAGGTTCTTCACGAAGTTGACACCCGTCTTTTTGGGCAGGTTCATCACGGCTTTCTTTACGGCATAGGTGGAGTCTTTCACTACGTACAGATGTCCTGTGAAACCGAAGTCCTGCGGGTTCTGCGGCACGAAGGTGAGGTGCACGCACTCCTGCTTGTCCACCATGAGGGTATCCATCAGGTAGAACTTATAGAAGCTGATGGCTCCGCGTCCGATAGGGCTTACGAAGCGGCGTTGCAGCAGGCGGATGTCATCGTCGTAGATATTGACGTCGGAAAAGACATCGGTAAGGATAGTACCTAACATATCGCCCGTGTTGAAGAACTCCTCGATGCCGTTGGAGTTCATTCCCTCGATGATGGTCTTCTCGCTTTTGGGACTTTTGCGGTAGATGGTTCTGGAAGCCGTCTCCTTGATGGAGATGGGTAGAATCATCTTGTTGGTCTTGGGCGACACTTCCACCTGGTCCTTGAAGAAAGAGAATTTCTTGTAGATGCCTTTCTCCATTTTCTCCGGCGTGACGTCGTTGATGGACATCTTCATCTTTTCGTACTTCTGGTACTGGTAGAAGTCGTTCTCCTCGAGCTTCAGGGCTTTTTTGTGCTCGATGACCTTCTTCATAAACTCCACGGCAGGATTGTTCTTGCGCGAATACTTCTCTTTCTTGGGCTTGACGACGACTTCGGAAAGCATTACATCGGCAGGCGCCAGCGCCACGTTGAGCACTTTCGTACCGGGGGCGAACTTCACTTTCTTGGTGATGTAGCCGATGGCGGAAAAGGTCAGTTCATTCCACCCCTTGCGCGTCTCCACCTGGTATTCTCCGTCGGCATTGGAGATGCCTCCTACGCCTTTTCCTTCGTATTGCACGGTGATGTACATCAACGGTTCGTGGGTGAGTGAGTCCGTTATAACGCCTCTTATCTGTGCTGATGCGCCGGCAGAGGCGAATAGTAAAAGCAAGAGGATGAGGGTAATGTTATATAGTCGTTTCATACGTTTCATAATCAAGCTGCAAAGTTAACAATTTACTGTTAATCAAGAAGCAAATATATTTTAAAGAATGAGAGGGATGTTTAAGAGGCAGAGAAACGGGCAAGGTGATGGACCGGCAGGAGAACGCTGCCTTTTTCTTCCTTTTATTTATCAATATCGGCAGGATAGGTCGGGATTTGTGCCGTATAGGAAGAATGGGGCGGATTGGAACTTTGAGCCTTTGGTATAATTGGATACTTTTGTCTTGCCGTACAGTAACGTACGATACGGAATGACTCCGAATGATAATATATGGACAGACTTGCTTAAACTATTCTTCTTTTTTACAATACTGTGTTTAGTGTGGGGAGATGTGCCGGACCAGCATTTTTTTGTATGGGCACATCTCCTTTTTTATGCGGTTTTCCGAACGCGGGTCTTATAGCTTCTCCCCGTTTATCAACGTCTGTACGATACGCTCGGCGGTGCGTCCGTCCCAGCGGTCGGGCAGGGTGGTGTGCTTCCATTCGCCGTGCAGCAGTTGGTCGAGGGCGGCGGAGAGGGCAAAGGAGTTCTCCCCAACGAGCTCGTTGGTTCCGATACGCCAGGTTTCGGGGTGCTCGGCATAGGTGTTGAGCGTGATGCAGGGCACATCGAGGAAGGTGGCTTCTTCGGCTATATTGCCGGAGTCGGTCACGATACCTTTGGCCTGGTTGATGAGGAAGCCGAAGTGCAGGTAGCTTTGAGGCGGCAGGATGTGCAGGCTGGGCATGTCAAGTCCCAATGATTTTACGGCACGCTCCACGTACGGGTGTATGGGGGCTACGATGGGCATATCGCCCGCTTTTTCGGCCACTGTCTGCATCAGCGAACCGAGTACGGCTTTCTTTTCCAGCAGGTCGTGGCGGTTCAGGGTGAGCAGGAGATAGTTGCCCTTGCGCAGTCCGAGGCTGGAGAACCAGAGCGGCTGTACAAGGCGGTGGCGGTTGTAGCGGATGGTGTCGATGAGGATATTGCCTACGTAGTGGATATACTCCGGTATCATACCCTCCTGGTTGAGGTTGCGGTTGGCCACCATGCCGGCGGTGAAGAGATAGTCGGAGATGGCGTCTACAATCGTGCGGTTGACCTCACGCGGCATGTTCATGTCGAACGAGCGCGTGCCGGCTATGACGTGCGCCACCTTCAGTCCGCGCTTCTTGGCTACGATGGCGCAGCTCATGGTGGCGGTCATGTCGTCCACCACAAGCACCACTTGGGCGGGGTGTTCGTCAAGCTCCCGCTCGAAAGCCAGCATGATGGCGGCTGCCACCTGGGAGTGGTCGCGTCCGCTGATGCCCAGATAGGCGTCGGGCTTGCGCATGGCAAGGTCGGAGAAGAGCGAGGCGTCCAGGGTGGTGTCGTCCTGCGGTCCGGTGTAGACTATGCGATAGGATATATTTTTACCTGCCTCTCTGGCTGCGTCTATGGCGCGGCAGAGGGGAGCGATTTTCATAAAGTTGGGGCGTGCGCCCGATACGATGGTTATTTTCATTGCTGATATAAATTGGCGGTACAAAAATACACTTTCTTAGGGAAATTATTTGTTACTTTGCAAAAAAAGAAATGCTCTCATGCCAACATTTGTTCAGATACTCGACTTTATCGGTACATTTGCTTTCGCCATCAGCGGCATACGGCTGGCTTCGGCGAAACGTTTCGACTGGTTCGGCGCTTACGTCGTGGGTTTCGTAACGGCCATCGGCGGCGGTACGATACGCGACCTGTTGCTCGATGTGACTCCCGGCTGGATGACCGACCCCATTTATCTGATATGTACCGGACTGGCATTGCTGTGGGTTATCTTCTTCGGAAAGCACCTTATCCATCTGCACAATACATTCTTTATATTCGACACCATCGGCCTGGCACTGTTTACGGTAGTGGGCGTGGGCAAGAGCCTGGCTCTGGGCTATCCTTTCTGGGTGGCCATTATCATGGGCAGCATCACCGGAGCTGCGGGCGGTGTGATACGCGATGTGTTTATCAATGAGATACCGCTCATATTCCGTAAGGAGATTTATGCGATGGCGTGCGTAGTGGGCGGTACGATGTATTGGATTTGCGGGCTTGCCGGCATGCAGTCTTACGGTTGCCAGGTGATAGGCGGGATATCTGTGTTCATCACCCGTATTCTGGCCGTGAAATATAAGATTTGCCTGCCCATACTCTCGGGCAACGATGAGGAAGGGCAGGAGAAAGAGGAGTGACTTTGCGGTTGCTTCTGCCGATGCTTTTTGAGGAACCGGATAAGGAAATACTTACCGTTTTTTTTAGGCACGGATTACACGGAATTCACGGATAGGTGAGGGGGACTTTATACTTTATACCTTCTCTCTCATACCTCATACTATTTCTTTCTCATAACTCATATAGCTGTATTTTGTTTATCTTATGGTAATATTGGCATAAATTATAGCCAAAATCGTACGCCGATTATAGTCAAAATTGTACTTCCTGCTGAAAACCAGCCGCTTTATCTCACCTGAAAACTGTCAAGATAGGGGGTGAAATCTGTCAAATGATAGTTTTCACCCCAAAGAATACCCGTATTCCAGCCCTCAGGACTTGGAAACTTCCGTATACTTGCAACCACTAAACCGAAACGAATATTAACCATTTTAAAAAATTAGCAAAGTATGAATACTTACAGTTTTAGAAAAGATTTACTTGCCGTGCAAGAAGAACTGCTTCGCTTTGCATACAAATTAACGGCCGACCGGGAAGAAGCGAATGATTTGTTGCAGGAGACCTCTCTTAAAGCCTTGGACAATGAGGATAAATATGAACCCGACACCAACTTTAAAGGTTGGATGTATACCATTATGCGTAACATCTTTATAAATAACTACCGGAAGATAGTCCGTGAACAGACTTTCGTAGACCAGACCGATAACCTGTATCACCTGAGCATGCCGCAGGATTCCGGTTTCGCCAGCACCGAAGGCGCATACGACCTGAAAGAAATGCACCGCATCGTCAACTCATTGCCGCGCGATTATAAAGTGCCCTTCTCCATGCATGTTTCCGGATTCAAATACCGCGAAATTGCCGAACGCCTCGGACTCCCCCTCGGAACGGTAAAAAGCCGCATCTTCTTTACAAGACAGAAACTGCAGGAAGAATTGAAGGACTTCATTTAGAGTCTGTCCGGTTTCTGCCCGGCATTCTTTCGGGAGTTCTTGGGGCTGTTTCTCTGAGGAGCATAGCGGATTGTGTGACGGATAAAAATAGGAAAACAGCGGTGAGGTGAAAGAAAATGTGTGAAGAGAAAGAGGCTGTAAAAGACAGAGAGCGATACGGGCAGTCTAAAGTAGAACTTTAGAATCGCCAAGTAGTACTTTAGACTTCTAAAGTGCCACTTTGGATGTCTCAAGTCAAACGTTACGTCCCTTGTTCCTCAATTTCTTATTTCCCAATTTACCAAATGATATAAAACATATCTTTCAAGTGAATATTTATGGGGTTATTTTGACTATATGTCAGAATAATCCTTTATATTTGTATATATCAAGTTAACCGAGTGAACAAATAGCTAATTACCTATTACAATGAAAAAGGAAATCAAATTCAGTCTTGTTTACCGAGATATGTGGCAGTCGTCCGGTAAATACCAGCCGCGAGTGGACCAGTTGGTACGCATCGCGCCGTTGATAATCGAAATGGGGTGTTTTGCCCGGGTCGAGACCAACGGCGGAGCTTTCGAGCAAGTGAACCTTCTCTATGGCGAGAACCCCAACAAGGCAGTACGTGCCTTTACCAAACCCTTTAATGATGCAGGCATACAGACCCACATGCTAGACCGCGGACTGAATGCGCTGCGTATGTATCCCGTTCCCGCCGATGTACGCCGCCTGATGTATAAGGTAAAGCATGCACAAGGTGTGGACATCACCCGTATTTTCTGCGGACTGAACGAAACGCGCAACATCATCCCCTCTATCCGCTATGCGCTCGAGGCAGGCATGATACCGCAGGCAACGCTCTGCATCACTCATTCGCCCGTGCATACGGTAGAGTACTATGCACACATTGCCGACCAGCTCATTGAGGCGGGAGCACCCGAAATCTGTTTGAAGGATATGGCAGGCATCGGCCGTCCGGGTATGCTGGGCGAGCTGACAAAGGCTATCAAGGAGAAACATCCCGATGTACTGATACAGTATCACGGGCATAGCGGTCCGGGACTTTCAATGGCATCCATCCTTGAAGTATGCGAGAACGGCGCCGATATAATAGATGTGGCTATGGAGCCTATGTCATGGGGAAAGGTGCATCCGGACGTTATTTCCGTACAGGCCATGCTGCGCGACAAAGGCTTCCAGGTGCCCGATATCAACATGAAAGCCTATATGAAAGCACGTGCCATGACGCAGGAATTCATAGACGATTTCCTCGGTTACTTTATGGACCCCACCAACAAGCATATGTCGTCCCTGCTCCTGAAGTGCGGGCTTCCGGGCGGTATGATGGGTTCCATGATGGCAGACCTGAAAGGCGTGCACTCCGGTATCAACATGATACTGAAAAGCAAGAACCAGCCCGAACTCAGCATAGACGACCTGCTGGTAATGCTTTTCGATGAAGTGGAATATGTATGGCCCAAGCTGGGTTATCCGCCTTTGGTGACCCCGTTCAGCCAGTACGTCAAGAACGTGGCGCTGATGAACGTGATGCAACTGGTGAAAGGCGAAGAACGCTGGACGATGATTGACAACCATACGTGGGATATGATTCTGGGCAAGAGCGGACGCCTGCCGGGTAAGCTGGCTCCCGAAATCGTGGAGCTTGCCAAATCCAAAGGCTACGAATTTGTCGACACAGACCCACAGTCCAACTATCCGGATGCTTTGGACGAATACCGCAAGGAGATGGACGAAAACGGATGGGAGTATGGCGAGGACGACGAGGAGCTCTTCGAGCTGGCTATGCACGACCGGCAGTACCGTGACTATAAGTCGGGCGTTGCCAAGAAGCGTTTCCGCGACGAGCTGGAGCGCGTAAAGGACACTTCCATGGCAAAGAGCGGATATTCGGAAGAGGAGATAAAGAAGCTGAAACGCGCCAAAGCCGATCCTATCATAGCCCCGTCCAAAGGGCAGGTGCTTTGGGAGGTTTCCGTGGAAGGTCCGTCCTCAGCGCCGTTTATCGGGCGTAAGTATCAGCACGATGAGGTGTTCTGCTATGTCTCTACACCGTGGGGCGAGTACGAAAAGGTAATGACCGGCTTTACGGGCCGTGTTGTGGAGGTATGTGCCCAGCAAGGCGCCAACGTCAATAAGGGAGACGTCATAGCGTATATCCAGCGGAGCGATATCTTTGCATAATGATTGGTAAGGGTGTGTCAAGGCCTATCCGGGCTTGACACACCTGTTTGTTTCAGGTATTTATTTATCAGTTCTTTCAATATCTCCTGCGTATAGGGCTTTATCAGGAAATCATTGCATCCTGCATCGAGAGCCGCTTGTCTGTCATGTTCGTAGGCATAGGCGGTAAGAGCTATGATGGGTATCCCGGGCGAAAGCTCGCGGATGATTTTCGTTGCGTCCAGTCCGTTGAGGTTGGGCATTTTCATATCCATCAGAATTAAATCCGGATGCAGCTCCTCGAACATGGTTACGGCTTCCATGCCGTCCTTGGCGCGTTCCAGGTGGTATGACTTTCCTAATATTGCTTTGGCAAGGATGTAGTTGCTGTCCGTATCTTCGGCTATCAGGATAGTGGGCTGCCGGGTGTCCCGGGATGCTCCGGTTGTTTGTGTCGCTTGGTGTTCGTGCGTTTCTTCATTAAGGCCGTAAGTATTGTTGCCTGTTTCTGCATTGCCGGGAGTGTTGAAGCTGGTTTCGGATACAGAGTTCTGTTCCTCCGCTGTTTCCCTTTTGTCTTTTGCCAGAGGCAGGGTAAAGGTAAAAGTCGTTCCTTTCCCCACTTCCGAACAGACGGAGATGGTTCCGCCCAATCGTTCGATAATGGTTTTGCAGATAGACAGTCCCAATCCCGTACCTTGCGCAAAGGTATTCACCTTTACAAAGCGTTCAAAGACCTTTGCCAGTTTGTCAGTTTGGATGCCGATGCCGGTGTCGCTGACGTAAAATTCTATTTCGTTTCCTTTGCGGCGGTATCCGTAGCCGACGCTGCCTCTTGTGGTGAATTTGAAGGCATTTCCGATGAGGTTCGATATAACTTGGAAGATGCGGTTCTTGTCGCCTTCAACGGTAATCTCCTCGTCCGAGGCTTCGTAAACAAGCTCCACACCTTCGGGACAGCGGAATTTCAGTGCGTCGTGTATTTCCTTGCAGAGCGGGTGCAGGCGCACCGGGGTGATGGTGAATTCTACGATGCCTGCTTCAATCTTGGAGAGGTCCAGGATTTCGTTTATCAGTTGCAGAAGTCTTTCGTTGTTGGCTTCCACGATGTCGTAGTAGTTTTGCCGCTCTTCGGCATCGGTGCTCTCGGCAATGATTCTGGAAAAGCCTACGATGGCGTTGAGCGGGGTACGTATCTCGTGGCTCATATTGGCAAGGAAAGCCGATTTCAACTGGTCGGAAGTCTCCGCTTTCTCTTTGGCCACGAGCAGTTCCCGTTTCATCCGTTCCATTTCGGTGATGTCCCATTCGATACTCAATAGGATGGGTGGGAAGTCGTTGCTTTCAATACGCACCTTCCGTTTGTCCAGAAAGATGGATTTACCGTTCTGGTCGTGCTCTTCGGTAATCCAATGCTTCTCGATTCCGGTCCGGGCTATTTCAACATCCTGCTTTCTCTTCTCTTGTGCCAGCTCGGGAGGATAGAAGTCGAAATCGTCTTTGCCCAATGCCTCTTTAAGGGGGATGTTGCGGTTGTACGATTCGCGGTTGCGGTACAGGTATTTAAAGCCGCTTTGGATGTCCTTGACAACGATACCGGCAGGCAGGTTTTCAATGGTTTTGTCCAGAATCTGACTGAACCGTTTGATTTGCTGCTCGTTCCTGATGCGTTGGGTGATGTCCCGGCTGAATCCCCATAGGATGGCCTCGCCTTTGTCGCTTGTCACCCAATAGGCACTTCCTTCCATAGCCAGCACTTCGGGGTGTTCGGGCAGGGGATGGTAGAGGATGAAGCCGTTACGTTTTTCTCCCTTTCTGAGTGACTTGATTAATCTTTGCCAGGAATTCTCGTCTTGTTGTGCATTTGCGTTTATCCGGTAGATGTTCAGTGTGCTGACGTCGTCCGTTATGCTGATGTTGTGATGCTCCCGGAAACGGCGGTTGGCAAAGACGAGCGTACCGTCTTCACGGGCGGCAAATATGTCTTCGGTGGAGTTATTGATGGCGTGTGTCAGCAGGGTGATGTCATTGCGCCGTTGCTGGATGTCGGTAATGTTCTGTATGTAGCCTTCCAGAATGCCGGTTCCGTCGGGGAGTGTTTCGTGCGAGAAGGTTTTCAGGCGGATATAGAATATCCGTTTCTTGAAAAGGATGCGGTAGTCTATGCTGTTTTCTGTATTTCCCTGAAGGTTCTGTGCCAGCCACTTGCCGAATATTTCCCTATCCTCGGGCAGGATGTACATAGTGTAGTCCTGAAGCGGAATTTCCTGTTCCTCTGCAGTGCACATTACACCGGAGTGACCGGTGTAGTAGAAGCATTGCCTGCCGGAGTTGTATTTCCATCTTCCGATGAGGGCGGCTTTCTGTATTTCATTAAGTTCGTGGTTTTTCTTTTCCAGTTCCCGTTTGCGCTGGCTACGTTCGGTGATGTCGCGGTATTGGCAGAGCACCATATCTTCGTAGGGGCGCATGATGCACTTAAAGAAGTAGGTCTCGCTGCCGATAGTCAGTTCGTAGTTCCGGGCGGAAACTTCCTTGTACGCAAGTACTTTCTTGAATTCGGGGTAAACCTGCCGGTAGGTAACAGACGGTAGCAGTTGGAGTATGTTCCTGCCCAGTAACTGATTTTCTTTCAAAAACCACAAGTCTGCGTTATGTACTGCGATGTCCACGCAGATGCCGTTTCTGTCCAATAAAATCATGGTGTCCGATGTCAGCTCCAGCAGCTTTTCGGCATTCTCCGCGTTTTTCAGGATGTTTTTCATAGTTCTCTTGTTTTATGCCCTCCGTGCTTTTTCCCATGCGCCGCCGGCCTGCCCCCGCCGTTTGCGCAGGTAGTTGAAGCCGCGGACAACATTAATGTTCATGAAAAGAAAATAATAAGGAACAAAGAGTATTTTATTCTTGATACGTTTTGCTGACAGGTAATGCCCCCAGCTCGCCATGAAGTAGAACAGTGCTTGCAGCAACCAAATGACGGCATAGAGCAGAGGGGTGTTTGACGTAAAAATGAGAATCGTATTGAGGGGGAACAGCAGGAACAACAGTACGGGCGTAAGCGACCATCTCAGTACGCGGTGGGATATGTATTGAAAACAAAACACACCGTAGCGCAGCGGATTGAGCAATGCACGCAGACGCCAGACGGACTGTAAGCCGCCAGCAGCGATACGCACTTTGCGTTTTTCTTCTTCGTGCATGTCTGCCGAACCGTTTTCTACGGCATAGGCATCGGCGCAATAAGCGATGGTATATCCGCGCATCACAATGCGCAGGGAGAGGATGAAGTCGTCCAGCAGTGTGTCGGCAGGCATCTCCTCGTACAGCTCGCGACGGATGGCAAACAACTCTCCGGCTGCTCCTACGGCAGAGTAGAGGCGGGAGTCCAGTTGCTTGAGGGCGGACTCGTATTTCCAGTAAAGGCCTTCGCCGCCGGATGCAGCATTGTCTTTGTCCTGTAAGGCGATGCGCTTCTCTCCGGCCACACAGCCTACTTTGGGATTGGCGAATGCGCGTACAATCTCGCGCAATGCTTCACGGTTGAGGTGTGTATTGGCATCGGTGAATACCACAAGCGGGGTGGTGACGAACCGGATGCCGCGGTTCAGTGCAGCGGTCTTTCCCTCTCTTTGGGGTTGATAAAGCACGGTGGCTTGCGGCCAGTGCGAGAGACGTTCGTTGGTGCGGTCGTTGCTGCCGTCCGTTATCCAGAGTATGTGCAGCTTGTCTGCCGGATAGTCCAGGGAAAGGCTGTTGCGCATCTTATCGTCTACGACATCTTCTTCATTATAGGCAGTAATGAATAGCGTCAGTTCGGGAAGCATGCAGTCTGCCGGCAGGGGCGGGGGAGGTGTTTGACGAAAACATTCCTTTAGTCTGACCAGGACATAAAGAAGCATTCCATAGCCTATATATGTATAGAATATAACGAGTAAACTTATCCAAAAGACAGTTTCGCAAATTTTCATCCGTATCAGATTCTTATATTTCTATTTCGGGAGCAGGGGGATTAATGCCCAAAAATATGGATAATCTTTTGGCGGTGCAAGAAAAAGGAAGAATTTATTAGTGATTGGCAGGTAAATGGTAGATGATTGCTGACGGGCAGACTGTCTTATTATGCCGTATGGCGCTAACGGCTGCCCGTCAGTTATTTAAAATGCTTCCGTCATATTGAAATAGAACAGCGTCTGGTCGTTTACGGTATTTTTGCCTAAGTCCAGACGCACGTTCATACGGGGTTGGACTTCGATGCGCAGACCTACACCGTAGTTGGGCAATACGCCTTCAATCTTGCCCATGGTGGGGCCCATGAAACCGCATCCGGTCCAGGCCACGAAGCCGATGTGATGCAGCAGGCGTTTTATCCAGTTGCTGCGGTCGGTGTTTATCATCTGGCGGTATTCGGCCATGACGACGTGCGAGGATTTGTCGCGATACTGCCCCATGTAGTAGCCGCGCAGGTCGAAAGGCGTTCCGGTCAGGGAGTATTGGGTGAGGGGGACGTTGCCGAATACGTTCTTGCTTTGCGCGGTCCAGGCGAATACCTTGCGGTGGCCTACGGACTTGTACTGGCGGTAGTCCAGTTCCAGACGGTAGAAGTTGTTGTCACTGCCGAAAGCCTTGCTGTACATCATGCCCCGGAAATCCAGGTATATACCCTTGTAGGCGTTGGCGGGAATGTCGCGGCTGTCGTAAGTGAGGAGGAAACCGAGACCGGCGTTGAAGTTCTTGTAGCCGTTGGCCGTACCGCCGGCTGCCACGTAGTCGGGCTCTTCGATGAGATGTTTGGCAGGGTCGCTTATCTTGTCGTAGTTGATGTCTACCTGCGGGCCGGCAAAGACGTTGCTTTCTCCCAGGCGGAACAGGAACCACGGGTTGATTTGTATGCCGCTGTAACGGTATTTGCTGGTACTGTCGCTTCGGACGTAATCTTTGTTCGTGCCGTAACCGATACCGTAGAAGTTGTCTTCCGTATTCTTGTAGACAAACTTTCCGAAGATGCGGAAGCGGTCGCCTTTAAAGAAGAGCTGCGGCTTTACCATCAGGTTGACGCCGCCTTTGAACATATAGGCTATGGACATGGGCAGCACCGAACGCAACTGTGTGGTGTCGCTTGGATTCATACGGAAAGTCATCAGCGCGCTTCCGCCTATCAGTGCGCCGAAATCGGGCGTATAGCTAGGGCCGCCCAATATGTTATAGTGGAAATTTCTACGGGCTACCCTTTGTTTGCGCAATTCCTTTTTGGTCAGTGCGGGAGTGGTGTCGTTGGTAGCTGTAACGGTCTGCTCTTGTGCTGAAACAGTCGTCAGTATCAGTATCAGAGTAAATATACTCAGTATGTATTTTCTCATATCGTACGAATATGGCTGCAAAGAAAACTATTTTATTTGAATTGGTTTTGAATAGAATAGATAATAAATCTAAAGAGGGCACTAAAATTATCAAAAAAGACATTACATTTGCTTTGTCAAGGCTTTTAGATGGGGAATGCAAAGTTCATAGACATAAGAGAATACTCTGTATGCTTTGTCTGCTTTGTGGTGAAAGTATCTGTTTATCATCTTATTTAATATCGAACATACATAACAAATAATGAAATGAACAAACGTATTTTATCTGTAATTGTTTTCGGCGCCGCACTGCTTTCGGTGCAGGCGCAGGACGGCAAGGGCGGGATAAGCCCTGCCATGCTCGGCCAGATTCAACAGAGTTATCAAGGTACGCCTTCCGACAAGGCGTTGCGCAATGCCATCGGCAACAACGACATCCGCAAGCTGGCGCTCAACCAGGAGAATATGCAGGATATGGATACCCATTTTTCTATCAAGGTGGATTCCAAAGGCATCACCGACCAGAAGTCTTCCGGCCGTTGCTGGCTGTTCACCGGGCTGAATGTAATGCGTGCCAAGGCCCTTGCACGTTATGGTTTCCCGGCTTTCGAATTCTCGGAGATATATCCTTTCTTCTGGGACCAGTTGGAGAAATCCAATCTCTTCCTGCAAGGCATCATCGACACTGCCGACAAACCGTTGGACGACAAGACGGTGGAATGGCTGCTGAAACATCCGTTGAGCGACGGCGGCACATTCACCGGAGTGGCGGACATCGTTTCCAAATACGGCCTTGTGCCCAAATCTGCCATGCCGGAGACGAACAGCAGCGAGAATACCGCCCGTATGGCTAATCTCATCTCTTTGAAACTGAAAGAGTACGCCCTCCAGCTCCGCAACCTTGCTGCCGAAGGCGCCAAGCCTGCCGCTCTGGAGAAAGAGAAAACCGCCATGTTGGGCACTGTCTATCGCATGCTGGTGCTGAACCTGGGTGTTCCGCCTACGGAATTCGACTATGTGCGTACCGATGCCCAAGGCAATCCGGTGGAGACGGAGCATCATACCCCGATGTCTTTCCTTGAGAAATACGGTGACAAACAACTGCTCACCAACTACGTGATGCTGATGAACGACCCCAGCCGCGAGTATTACAAATGCTATGAGATTGACTACGACCGCCACCGCTACGACGGCAAGAACTGGACGTACGTAAACCTGCCCGTAGAGGATATCAAGCAAATGGCTATCGCTTCATTGAAAGACAGTACCATGATGTATTTCTCCTGCGATGTGGGCAAATTCCTGAATTCGGAACGAGGCTTGCTCGATGTGAAAAACTATGACTATGAATCGCTCATGGGCACTACCTTTGGAATGGACAAGAAACAACGCATCCAAACCTTCTCCAGCGGCTCTTCCCACGCCATGACACTGATGGCGGTAGACCTGGACAAAGACGGAAAACCCGTCAAATGGATGGTCGAAAACAGTTGGGGCGCTGACAGCGGCTACAAAGGCCACCTCATCATGACAGACGAATGGTTCGACGAATACATGTTCCGCCTGGTAGTGGAAACCAAATACGTCCCTGCTAAGATAATGGAACTCTTCAAACAAAAGCCCGTCCGCCTGCCGGCATGGGACCCGATGTTTGCAAACGATTAGCGGTTAGTGGTTAGCGATTAGTGGTTAGTGATTAGTGATTAGTAGGCTGCGCTATAACTCTGCAGGATATCCATTCCCAACCGTTCATCGCTAATCGCTAATCACTAACCGCTAATCCCTACCCTCGTGTTCGTTAACGAAAGGAATTACGGAAATTTCTCCGTAATTCCTTTCTTTTTTGCTCTTTATTCACATTCTTTTTTGCTACTTTTGCGGGCAAATTAATGAAACCATTATTTTATATAAACGCATGGCAAATGTAATTAAGTTACGCAAAGGCCTTGACATCAACCTGAAAGGCAAAGCTGCCGAAGAGTTTATGTCTGTGAAAGAGCCGGGATTCTACTCGTTGGTTCCCGATGATTTTACGGGTATCACTCCGAAAGTGGTGGTGAAGGAACAGGAGTATGTGATGGCCGGGGGACCCTTGTTTATCGACAAGAATCATCCTGAATTGAAATTTGTTTCGCCCGTAAGCGGCGTAGTGACGAGCGTGGAACGCGGTGCACGTCGTAAGGTGCTGAACATCGTGGTAGAGGCTGCCGCCGAGCAGGACTACGAGGAGTTCGGCAAGATGAACCCGTCCAAGATGAGCGCACAGGAAGTGAAGGACGCATTGCTGCAAGCCGGTATGTTCGCCTTTATCCGCCAACGTCCGTACGACGTAATCGCCGACCCGACGGTGACGCCGAAAGCAATCTTTATCTCCGCTTTCGACAGCAACCCGCTGGCTCCCGACTTCGAGTTCGTCCTGAAGGGCGAGGAAGCAAACTTCCAGACAGGACTTGATGCTTTGTCCCGCATGGCAAAAACCTATCTGAGTATCAGTGTAAAACAAAAAGCAGCCGCACTCGTGCAGGCAAAGAACGTTACCCTTACCGCATTCGACGGGCCTAATCCGGCAGGTAACGTAGGTGTACAAATTAACCACATCTCTCCCATAGTGAAAGGCGAGACGGTATGGACCATCGGCGCGGAAGCCGTAATCTTTATCGGCCGTTTGATGAACACCGGTCGCGTAGACCTCACCCGCACCGTAGCCGTAACAGGCAGTGAAGTGCTGAAACCCGCATACTGCAAGTTGCGTGTAGGCGCATTGCTCACCAACGTTTTCAAAGGCAATGTAACCACCGACAAAGACCTGCGCTACATCAGCGGTAATGTGCTGACGGGTAAGAAAGTTGCCCCCAACGGTTTTCTCGGCGCTTTCGACAGCCAGCTCTCCGTAATTCCCGAAGGAGATGAAATCCACGAAATGCTGGGTTGGATTATGCCGCGTTTCAATCAGTTCAGTGTCAACCGCTCTTATTTCAGTTGGCTGATGGGTAAGAAAGAATATGTAATCGACGCCCGTATCAAGGGTGGCGAACGCCATATGATTATGTCCAACGAATACGACCGCGTGTTCCCCATGGACATCTACCCCGAATATCTGCTGAAGGCCATCATCGCGGGAGACATCGACCGCATGGAAGCTCTGGGCATCTACGAAGTAGCTCCCGAAGACTTTGCGCTCTGCGAATTCGTATGCTCTTCCAAAGTGGAAGTCCAGCGTATTGTTCGTGCCGGTCTCGACATGCTCCGTGCCGAAATGGCTTAGGAAATTAAGAATTAAGAATTAAAAATTAAAAAATGACGGTTGAAACATTGCGATATAACCTGCCAAGTGTATACGGCGCAGCCTATTTCTCAATTTTCAATTCTCAATTATCAATTTAATAAATGAAAGCGTTAAGAAATTATCTCGACAAGATAAAGCCGAACTTTGAAGAGGGCGGCAAATTCCACGCATTTCGTTCGGTGTTCGACGGCTTCGAGACATTCCTGTTTGTGCCCAACACCACTGCGAAATCGGGAACGCATATTCACGACTCTATCGACAGCAAACGCATCATGTCGATGGTGGTTATTGCGTTGATGCCGGCGCTGCTGTTCGGTATGTATAACGTAGGTTACCAGCATTTCCACGCCACCGGTGCTGCCGGCGGTTTCTGGGAAATGTTCGCTTACGGTTTCCTGGCTGTATTGCCTAAAATCATTGTATCTTATGTAGTGGGTCTGGGCATCGAGTTTGTTGTGGCCCAGTGGAAGAAGGAAGAAATTCAGGAAGGTTTCCTGGTTTCGGGTATCTTGATTCCGATGATTGTGCCGGTAGACTGTCCGTTGTGGATTCTGGCGGTGGCCACTGCATTCTCTGTAATCTTTGCCAAGGAAGTATTCGGCGGTACGGGTATGAACGTGTTCAACGTTGCCCTGATTACGCGTGCCTTCCTGTTCTTCGCCTATCCTACAAAGATGTCCGGTGATGCCGTTTGGGTATCGGGCGACAGCATCTTCGGTTTGGGACAGACGGTAGACGGGCTCACCGTTGCCACTCCGCTGGGAGCAGCCGCTACTGCGGGCGCTTATCCGGAGTTCTCGTGGGATATGGTGACCGGCCTTATTCCGGGCTCCATCGGTGAAACCAGCGTCATTGCCATCGCCCTCGGCGCCATCCTGCTGCTGTGGACGGGCATCGCAAGCTGGAAAACGATGTTCTCCGTGTTCGTGGGCGGTGCATTCATGGGCTGGGTGTTCAACACCATCGGTCCGGACACTGCAATGGCCAACATGCCGTGGTACGAACATCTCGTGCTGGGCGGTTTCTGCTTCGGCGCCGTATTCATGGCTACCGACCCCGTAACTTCTGCCCGTACGGAAACAGGTAAGTACATCTTCGGATTCCTTATCGGCGCAATGGCTATCATCATCCGCGTGCTGAACCCCGGTTATCCCGAAGGCATGATGCTTGCCATCCTGCTGATGAATATCTTCGCTCCGCTGATTGACTACTGTGTGGTACAGGGCAACATCAGCCGCCGCGAGAAACGTGCAACCGCTAAGTCTAACAATTAAAATACCGGAAAAAGAAATGAATACCAATAGTAACAGTTATACTATCATTTATGCTTCGGTAATGGTTGTTATCGTTGCATTCCTGCTGGCATTCGTAAGTTCTTCTCTGCGTGCCACTCAGAACAAGAACGTGGAGCTGGATACGAAGAAGCAGATTCTTGCCGCCCTCAACATCAAGAATGTAGAGGATGCCGATGCAGAATATAATAAGTACATCAAGGGCGATATGCTGATGAACGAGGACGGTACGCTGACCGAGAACACCGGCGCATTTGCCACCGCTTACGAGAAAGAAGCCAAGGAAAACCACCGTCTGCACGTGTTTGTGGCCGAAGTGGACGGAGAGACGAAATATGTATTCCCCGTTTACGGTGCAGGTCTTTGGGGTGCTATCTGGGGGTATGTAGCCCTGAACAGTGACAAGGATACCGTTTACGGCGTTTACTTCTCTCATGCCAGCGAAACCCCGGGTCTGGGTGCGGAAATCGCAACCCCTCAGTTCCAGGGAGAATTTCCGGGCAAGAAGACACTGGAGAACGGTGAAATTGCCCTCGGCGTTGTGAAGAACGGAAAAGTAGAGAAACCGGACTATCAGGTAGACGGCATCTCAGGCGGTACTATCACCTCTGTGGGTGTGGATGCCATGCTGAAAACCTGTCTGAACAGCTACAAGAACTTTTTAACCAATAATAATGAGGAGAAATAAGAATATGGGAGCATTGTTTTCAAAAAAGAATAAAGAAGTATTCTCTACTCCGCTTGGACTGAACAACCCCGTTACCGTACAGGTGCTGGGTATCTGTTCTGCCTTGGCCGTTACCGCCAAGCTGGAACCGGCTATCGTGATGGGGCTTTCCGTAACGGTGATTACGGCATTCTCCAATGTAGTGATTTCATTGTTGCGCAAGACCATCCCCAACCGTATCCGTATCATCGTCCAGTTGGTGGTAGTTGCCGCATTGGTAACGATTGTAAGTGAGATTCTGAAAGCTTTTGCTTACGATGTAAGCGTGCAGCTTTCCGTATATGTAGGTCTGATTATCACAAACTGTATTCTTATGGGACGTCTGGAAGCATTTGCCATGCAGAACGGTCCGTGGGAGTCTTTCCTCGACGGTGTGGGCAACGGTTTGGGATATGCCAAGATTCTGGTTATCGTGGCTTTCTTCCGCGAGTTGCTGGGTTCGGGTACGTTGCTCGGTTTCAACATCCTGAACTACGAGCCTTTGCAGAAGATCGGTTATGTAAACAACGGCTTGATGCTGATGCCGCCCATGGCACTGATTCTCTGTGCCTGCATTATCTGGTATCAACGCGCACGCCATAAAGAATTGCAGGAAAAGTAATATAAATGAAGAATGAGGAATGAGGAATGAAGATTGTGCCGTCACTGTATGGAGATTCTTGATTCTTAATTCTTAGTTCTTAATTAAAAGAATTATGGAACATTTATTAAGTTTATTCGTCCGCTCCATTTTTGTGGACAATATGATATTTGCATTCTTCCTCGGTATGTGCTCTTATCTGGCCGTATCAAAGAATGTAAAGACTGCCGTAGGACTGGGTATCGCCGTAACTTTCGTGTTGGTGGTGACGCTGCCGGTCAACTACTTGTTGCAAACGAAAGTGCTGGGTCCCGATGCCATCATTGAAGGCGTCGACCTCAGCTTCCTGAGCTTTATTCTTTTCATTGCCGTGATTGCCGCTATCGTGCAGTTGGTGGAGATGATTGTGGAACGTTTCAGCCCTTCGCTCTACGCTTCACTGGGTATCTTCCTGCCGCTGATTGCCGTGAACTGTGCCATTATGGGTGCGTCACTCTTCATGCAGCAGCGCATCAACGTGGGCGAGAGCGATCCTAAATTTATCGGTGGCGTTGCCGATGCCGTTTCCTATGCACTGGGTTCGGGTATCGGCTGGTTGCTGGCTATCGTGGGTCTGGCTGCCATCCGCGAGAAGATGGCTTACTCTGATGTACCTGCTCCGCTGAAAGGCCTGGGCATTACCTTCATCACAGTAGGTCTGATGGCAATGGCATTCATGTGTTTCTCTGGTTTGAACATCTAAAAGAAAGGAATAAGACAATGGATATGAATTTGATATTAGCAAGCATTGGAGTATTCCTCGTGGTTGTTCTGCTGCTTGTGGTTATTCTGTTGGTAGCCAAGAATTTCTTGGTTCCATCCGGTAATGTGAAATTGACTATCAACGGCGAAAAGGAACTGGAAGTCGCTTCCGGTTCGACGCTGCTGAATACGCTGTCTGTCAACGGCATCTTCCTTTCCTCTGCTTGCGGTGGCAAGGGCTCTTGCGGACAGTGCAAATGCCAGGTTGTAGAGGGTGGCGGCGAGATTCTGCCTTCCGAAATACCTCACTTCAGCCGTAAGCAGGTTCAGGACCACTGGCGTCTGGGCTGCCAGGTGAAGGTGAAGGGCGACATGGGCATCAAAATCGACGAGTCCGTACTCGGCGTCAAAGAGTGGGAGTGCGAGGTTATCTCCAATAAGAACGTGGCTACGTTTATCAAAGAGTTTATCGTGGCATTGCCCAAGGGCGAGCACATGGACTTCATCCCCGGCTCTTATGCGCAGATTAAGATTCCTAAATTCTCCATGGATTACGACAAGGACATCGACAAGTCCCTTATCGGCGAGGAGTATCTGCCTGCATGGGAGAAATTCGGTCTGCTCGGCCTGAAATGCCGTAACGATGAAGAAACCATCCGTGCCTACTCCATGGCTAACTATCCTGCAGAGGGCGACCGCATCATGCTGACGGTACGTATCGCCACTCCGCCTTTCAAGCCGAAAGACCAGGGCCCGGGCTTCATGGATGTGATGCCGGGTATCGCTTCCTCTTACATCTTCACCTTGAAACCGGGTGATAAGGTAACGATGAGCGGCCCTTACGGAGATTTCCACCCGATTTTCGACTCCAAGAAGGAGATGATGTGGATTGGCGGTGGTGCTGGTATGGCTCCGTTGCGTGCGCAGATTATGCACCTCACGAAGACGCTGCACACAACCGACCGTGTGATGAACTACTTCTACGGCGCGCGTGCCCTCAACGAGGTGTTCTACCTGGAAGATTTCCTGCAGATAGAAAAGGATTTCCCCAACTTCAAGTTCCACCTTGCACTGGACCGTCCCGACCCGGCAGCCGATGCAGCGGGCGTGAAGTACACTCCGGGCTTCGTACACAACGTAATCTACGAGACTTACCTGAAAGACCACGAAGCCCCCGAAGACATCGAATACTACATGTGCGGTCCCGGCCCGATGTCCAAAGCCGTTGAGAAGATGCTCGACGACCTCGGCGTTCCGGCTCAGAACCTGATGTTCGACAACTTCGGCGGATAAGGAAACGGTGTTGTCAAAGACACATAATAGTAAAATAGTGAAGAAACTCCGGCAGGGCTGCGGCTCTTGCCGGAGTTTTTTTGTGGGCATAGGATAGAGGCGGTTCGAAAGAAATGAGTATCTTTGCTTTATCGTAATCTAAAAACAGTGGACGGTATGAGCAATAAAATATATCCTATCGGAATACAGAACTTCGAGAAAATCCGCAAAGACGGGTATTTCTATATCGATAAAACCGCTTGGGTTTATCAGTTGGCCAAGACCGGCAGTTACTACTTCCTCAGCCGTCCGCGCCGTTTCGGCAAAAGTCTTCTGATCTCCACCTTAGAGGCCTACTTTCGAGGGAAAAAGGAATTGTTCAAGGGACTGGCCATCGAGAAACTGGAGAAAGACTGGACAGAACATCCCATTTTGCATCTGGACTTGAACATCGAACGGTATGATACGCCCGAAAGTCTGGGTAATATACTGGAGAAGAACCTTTCCGAATGGGAAAAACTTTATGGCGCCGATGTTTCCGAACGTACATACTCTTTGCGCTTTGCCGGAATCATCAAGCGTGCTTGCGAGCAGACAGGGCAGCGTGTGGTAATCCTTGTGGACGAATACGACAAACCGATGCTCCAGGCTATCGGCAACGGGGAACTGCAAAAGGAATACTGCAACACGCTGAAACCTTTCTACGGTGTGCTTAAAACGATGGACGGCTGTATCAAACTGGCTTTCCTTACCGGGGTCACTAAATTCGGCAAGATCAGCGTATTCAGTGACTTGAATAACCTGGATGATATTTCCATGCAGGAAATGTATGTCGGTCTTTGCGGAATAACCGGACAGGAGATTCACGATAATCTTGAAGAAGAGCTTCACGAGTTGGCAGACGCTCAGAAAATGACCTACGAGGAAGCCTGTGCCGAGTTGAAGCGGAGATATGACGGCTATCATTTCGTAGAGAACACCGAAGGTATCTACAACCCTTTCAGCTTACTGAATACTTTTAAATATAAGAAATTCGGCAGTTACTGGTTCGAGACGGGAACACCCACCTACCTGATAGAACTGTTGAAACGCTACCATTACGACCTGGAACACATGGCGCATGCCGAAACGTATGCCGATGTGCTGAACAGTATTTATGGGGATGAGGAACCGTTGCCCGTAATTTTCCAGAGCGGTTATCTCACGATAAAGGGGTATGATGAACGTTTTGGAATTTATCGTCTCGGCTTTCCCAATCGTGAGGTGGAAGAAGGTTTTGTTAGATTCCTCATACCTTACTATACACGTTTCAACAAGATTGAAGCACCGTTTGAAATACAAAAGTTTGTACAGGAAATAGAGAGAGGAGAGCCCGATGCTTTCTTCCGCCGCCTGCAAAGTTTCTTTGCCGATACTCCCTACGAATTGGTGAAAGAACTGGAGCTGCACTATCAGAATGTGCTCTTCATCGTTTTCAAACTGGTGGGTTTCTATGTAAAAGCGGAGTATCACACTTCGCAGGGCAGGATAGACCTTGTACTGCAAACCGACAAGTACGTTTATGTAATGGAATTCAAACTGAACGGCACTGCGGAAGAGGCTTTGCAGCAGATTAACGACAAGCAGTACGCACTGCCTTTTGCAGCGGACAGCCGCAAGGTACTCAAGATAGGGGTGAATTTCAGTAATACTACGCGCAATATCGAGCGTTGGGTGGTAGAGGAACTTTAAGTCAGCCATATTGCTGCCATTGTTTTTTCTCCGTCTGTACCGGCTCTTTTTCTACACATGTGTTTTTTTCTTCAGTACATACTGATTGTTTTTCCAGTGGGTACCCTTTGTTTATCCCTGTTAAACTCAAAATTTATCCTCAATAAACTTGAAGTTTAACCGGGATAAATCGGGAGTTTGACCGGGATAAATTGTAATATACTTCATGCAGTGCAGAAAGTCCGTGTTGTTCTTCTTTTTGCTCTCAAAAAAATAGCTAACCTTATCTTTCGTGCATCTTCAAAAAAATAGTGAAATAAAAAGCATACCATCCTGCTATTGCTGACAAAAAACTGTTTATCTTTGCAGCAGTCCCGTTGGGTGCAATGGAACTGTTGTTTTTTAAGAAGCGTTATTGAAATTATCTTCTACAATCAAACTTCGCAACTTTGAAAAGTACTTGAAGATGATAACAACAACGCTCACGTCTGTGTTATATATCTACTTCTCTTCCGGGATATACGGGAGTGTCGTATCTATATACAAAATGGCGTGAGTGGCTGTTGTTTATCCAAGTACTGGGCAATGCGAAGGCCTGATTGTAGGATAAACAGATACAGCGACTCACGTTTTTTGTATGTTTAACTTAATAATATGGCACATGACGAAAAGAAAACGCATCTCCATTTGTATCCTGACGAAATTACTGACAGCATCATCGGCGCGGCTATTTGCCGCATTGCCGGTAATGCTACTGGCTGTACTTTTATCATTTTCACCCTACATTGTAATGCAGGGAGCTGAAAGAGACAGCCTGTACACATTCCGCTTCGTTCCTGAACAGGGAATGTTCTACGTCCCCTACAAGGAAAACAGTGCAGAGCTGGAAAGATTATCTGCTCTGCTAAAACAGCATCAGAAAGATATTCTTGCAGGGAATATCCCTGTATTTGTCAGCGGTTTCTGCCGGTCTGCATCGGTCGCTAAAGAGAACCGCCGTCTTGTACGTGAACGCAGCAACCGCGTAAAAGCGGAAATGATAGTGCGTAACGGCTTGTGTGAAGATTGTTTTCATACTACAAACTTCACGGGCGACAACGGGAAAGCGGATGATGTAGTGTTTGTACGCATTGTGTTGCCGGAAGATAAAGCGGTTGATGATCTGCCGGTGATGGGAGAAAGAATGCCTGGCTCTTCTTTAAATGACAATGTGAAATGTAGTGATTCTAAAGTAGAACTTTACACTTCTAAAGTAGAACTTTACACTTCTAAAGTAGAACTTTGCACTTCCAAAGTAGACCTTTACGAAGCCCCGGCAGTTACTGACAACTGTTATTCGAACCGCAACGTGGAATCTCCTCTCTCCACATCCGCAAACGTATCCGATTCAAGTGTAACCTTTTCCTTTCGAGGCTGGACTCTTGGTTTGAACATCGGTATTCCTTTCTTTTGGGGTGATATGCTTTCCATGTCTGCCGATAAAACCTACATTGGCATATCCGCAGGCCTACAAGCTGATTACCGTTTCTCCGATTTCTTTGGGGCAAATCTTTCTGCAGACTATGCACAGGGCAAGGCAGGTGCGCGAGACTATGCACAGCATTATCAACTCTCTCCTTCCGGTATGACGGCCTATTCTGACGGAACTGACTGCTCCCGACCTTACAAAGAACTTTACTCTAAAATATCCGTAGTAAATATAGGTTTGGGTTTGGATATATATTTCAATCGTTTTCTTGGTGTCCGTGCCTTGTACAGCCGGTTCCAGGCTGTTCTGACTCCTACCGTCTATGGGCAATTCTTCAAAGCCGACATATATAATAAGGCGACCGACACCCGGTTTTCCAATGGAATTACCCGGCCGAATACGGTTTCTCTCGGTTTAGGCGGAGCCTTGAGTTTCCGTTATCGTATCGCTTCCGATTGGAGTCTGCAACTGAAGAACAGCTTCCTGTGGATGACCGATAATAAATTCGATGGTATCACTACACCTTACGGGCATACACGCCATAATGTCCTGTGGATGCCCCAATTCGGCATACTCTGGACTTTGAAATGACAGAAACCGTTCATTTGATTAAAAACCCATATTAAATTAAAACTTATACTTATGAAGAAGATGCTATTCCTGTTGCTTGCCGCAACATTTGCTTTATGCAATTGCACCAAGCAAGACCTTGATGAAATACGTGCCAAACAAGCAGAACTTGACACCCGCCTTTCTGCTCTGGAAGAGTGGCAAAGGGCAATAAACGGACAAATTGCGAGTCTGCAAAATCTTTTCTCCGCCCTTGAGGATAATGACTATGTGACAAGTGTCAGCGAATTGGCCGACGGAACCGGCTACGTGATAAACTTCATGAAGGGCGGAGCCATAACCATAAAGAACGGTGTCAAAGGAGATAAAGGGGAGACAGGTGCTACCGGAATACCGGGTAATGCGCCTGATATCGGTGTCAAAGAAGACAACGGCATCTATTACTGGACACTTGACGGTGATTATATAAAAGACGGTAACGGCAACCCCCTGCGTGTCACAGGTGAACAGGGAAAACAGGGGGATGCAGGAGTAAAAGGTGATGATGCCATTGCCCCGCAAGTCCGGATTAATGCAGATAATAATGAATGGGAAATATCCACCGACAACGCTACTAACTGGATGCCTACGGGAGTAAAGGCTGTGGGTAAAGACGGTACGAACGGAGTAAACGGCACTTCCTGCTCTATCAAGGTTGATGATAGCAGCGACCCGGTCATTGTTATCATAACCAATACCGATGCCGATGGAAAAGAAACCGATACGGAAATTTCATTTCCCCTTTACCGGACTTTTTATATCGGTGATGATGCGAAAGCTGTACGGAATGCCGCACTGGTTGTTACCCACAAGGTGACGGAGATTCCTCTTGTACTTCCTGATGCTTTTTCCAAGAACGACTATACCGCCATTATGGCTCAAATCATCAGTAAGGATGCGAATACGGATATTCAGACTCGCGCAGCTACAGGCTCGTGGCAGGTCGCTGTAGCAAAGCCGACTTTCAATGCTGACGGCAGTTACAAAGGAGACGCGAAAGTAACTGTGACAATGCCCGTGGGCATAGGGGAGGACGAAAGTGCCCTTTTGGAAGTGACTCTTGTAGGGCAGGATGGTGGTAAAACGGTTTCCACTCGTGCCCTGACTGTTCCCAAATCCGGTGATTACTATTATAGCGACGGTTCTGTTTCGGGTCAGATCATCAGCGGTAATCCCGATAGGATTCCTGTCGGCATCGTCTTTTATGTAGGCGATATTGTGGCAAAGGATAGCCATTTGAAGGAAATATTAGGTGGCGGTAACGCTGATAATTATAAGTCGGATGATATTCACGGGCTGGTGGTTGCCTTGAAAGATGCGGGCAACCGTACTTATTGGCAGCGAAACTATACTCCGACCGGTATGAGCGTTGCCGATGCGAATGATATATGCGGATATGGCAATACATTGCAAATGAAAGAATGGAATGAAAAAGACAGTCATAGCGGCAATCTCATCGAAGCCTACGGATTGGTGGCTGAATATGCCACTGCCAATCCTGCTCCTGCCGGCAGCAGCGGTTGGTATTTTCCTTCCGTTCGCGAGCTTTCCACTCTTTGTTCGGGCTGGCAGTCCGCTTGGACGGACTCCGGTACGTATGGCGGTACAGACAGTCCCGGCAGTAATATTGATACGGTCAATGAAAAATTGTCCGCCTTGTCTGTATCGGGCATAGATGCCGAAAAGGTGGCAGGGGCGGTTTACTGGTCATCCTCGTCATATCGGTACAATGAAAAGATTGCGTTCATGGTCTATATGCTTAGCGGCAATGTGAATATGGACCGTAAGGACCTTACGTCTAACCGGGTACGTGCCGTTCTGGCTTTTTAGTACATCGGCGGAAAACGGTTGGCAGCGTGTGTGGGCAAACATTATACACCATCACCTCGTTTTCCGCCAATCTTTTCGTATCTTTGCTCCATTAAACCAAAGTACTTTATGGAACAATCTGACATACTTCGTAACTTACGGATAGAGCAACTCACCCCGATGCAGGAAGCAGCGCGGGATGCCTATCAATCGGATAAGGACCTCGTCCTGTTGTCGCCCACGGGGTCGGGCAAGACACTGGCATTCCTGCTGCCGCTGGTGCAATCGCTCAAAGCCGATGTGCAGGGCGTACAGGCGGTGGTGCTCGTACCGTCGCGCGAGCTTGCCTTGCAGATAGAAAACGTATTCAAGTCGATGAACGTCCCTTTCAAGGCGATGAGCTGCTACGGCGGACGTCCGGCAATGGACGAGCACCGTACGATGAGGGGCATCAACCCTGCCGTTATCATCGGCACTCCCGGACGTATGAACGACCATTTGCGGAAGCAGAACTTCGATACCCGCTTTGTAACCACATTGGTGATAGATGAATTCGACAAATGCCTTGAATTCGGTTTTCACGACGAGATGGCGGAAATTATCGGACAGTTGCCTGCCTTGAAGAAACGGGTATTGCTGTCGGCAACGGATGCAGAGGAAATCCCGCAGTTCACCGGAGTGGGCGGGGGGGAGTCATCACCGCAGGTTGTCAAGCTGAATTTTCTTTCGGGCGAAACCGTATCCGGACGATTGGACTTGCAGAAGGTAATCTCTCCCGAAAAAGACAAGCTGGAGACATTGTACCGGCTGCTTTGTACGCTGGGCGACCGTTCTACACTGGTATTCGTGAACTATCGCGAGAGCGTGGAGCGTACGGTAGCCTATCTGAAGTCGAAGAAATTCCCTTGCGATGCTTTTCACGGCGGTATGGAACAGGACGACCGCGAGCGGGCGCTCTATAAGTTCCGCAACGGCAGTTGCCCCGTCCTGGTATCGACCGACCTTGCCGCACGCGGATTGGATATTCCGGGCATCGACAACGTGGTGCACTATCACATGCCCGTCAACGAAGAAGCCTTTACGCACCGTAACGGACGCACGGCACGCTGGGAAGCGCGCGGCTCTTCTTTCCTGCTTCTGCATGCCGAAGAGCGTCTGCCCGATTATCTCCCGGAGGAGCTCTCCGTATTCGAATTGCCGGAGCAGACGCCGAAACCTGCCAAACCCCGCTGGACTACCTTATATATAGGCAAAGGCAAGAAAGACAAACTGAACAAGGTGGACATTGTGGGCTTCCTGTATAAGAAAGGCGGACTGGTGGGCGAAGATGTAGGACAGGTGGATGTGAAGGAGCACTATGCTTTCGTGGCAGTCCGCCGCGGCAAAGTAAAGCAATTGCTTACACTGCTGCGCGGGGAAAAAATCAAGGGGATGAAGACTTTGATAGAAGAAGCTCGTTGACAGTATGTTATGAAGCATATCCGGTGATGTTATTAAGCATGGGAAAATAGTTTGTTTTTGATAATCATGCACTTTTTTTTCAGTTTTTATTCCCGGTAGAAAGTTTTTTCAGCTTCTATCTTTCAGTTTACTTTTTAATACTTTCCTTGTTAAGTATACATAACAGTTTGGCGTATATTTCTTGTATATACCAATAAAAAGTAAGGCAAATACGCGATAAAGAAGAAAATTTATAAGGAAAGATTTGCAATGCAGAAATAATTCCGTAATTTCGCCATGTCGAAAGACATAAACGAACGAAATTGTATAACCAAAACAAACTTCAAATGAAAAAGCATAATTTCAACGCAGGACCTTCCATTCTTCCGCGTGAGGTGATAGAGGATACGGCGAAGGCTATTTTAGATTTCAACGGATCCGGTCTGTCTCTTATGGAGATTAGCCACCGCGCCAAGGACTTCCAGCCCGTAGTGGACGAAGCCGTAGCACTGTTCAAAGAACTACTTAACATTCCCGAAGGCTATTCGGTGCTGTTCCTGGGGGGTGGTGCAAGTCTGGAATTCTGCATGATACCTTTCAACTTCCTCGAAAAGAAGGCCGCTTACCTCAATACGGGTGTGTGGGCAAAGAAAGCCATGAAGGAAGCCAAGGGATTTGGCGAGGTTGTAGAGGTTGCCTCTTCTGCTGAAGCCACTTATACTTACATTCCGAAAGATTATACGGTACCGGCCGATGCGGACTATTTCCATATCACCACCAACAATACTATCTATGGCACGGAATTGAAGGAAGACCTGAACGTAAACGTTCCTATGATTGCCGACATGTCGTCCGATATTTTCTCCCGTCCTATTGATGTGTCCAAATACATCTGTATCTATGGCGGTGCACAGAAGAATCTGGCTCCTGCGGGCGTAACATTCGTCATCGTGAAGAATGATGCGGTAGGCAAGGTATCCCGTTACATCCCGACCATGCTGAACTATCAGACTCACATCGACGGCGGTTCAATGTTCAATACTCCTCCCGTTGTTCCTATCTATGCGGCATTGCAGACATTGCGCTGGATAAAGGCTCAGGGCGGTGTGAAGGAAATGGAACGTCGCGCCATCGAAAAGGCGGATATGCTGTATGCCGAGATAGACCGCAACAAGATGTTCGTGGGTACTGCCGCCAAAGAAGACCGTTCACGCATGAACATCTGCTTCGTAATGGCTCCCGAATACAAGGAACTGGAAGCCGACTTCCTGAAATTCGCTACCGAAAAGGGTATGGTAGGTATCAAGGGACACCGTTCCGTAGGCGGTTTCCGTGCATCTTGCTACAATGCCATGCCGAAGGAAAGCGTACAGGCTTTGATAGACTGCATGCAGGAATTTGAGAAACTTCATTAATAATATTTGTTCACCACAGAGGGCACAGAGTCCCACAGAGATGAAATGAAAAGGAAAACTCTGTGAAACTTCGTGCGGTTCTGTGGTGAATCTTTTTTTAATACCATTGAATCATGAAAGTATTAGTTGCAACAGACAAGCCGTTTGCAAAAGTTGCAGTAGACGGTATTCGCAAAGAAATTGAAGCAGCAGGCTATGAACTTGCCTTGCTGGAGAAATATGGCGATAAGGCAAAATTGCTGGAAGCCGTGAAAGATGCCAATGCCATTATTATCCGTAGCGACATTATTGATGCCGAGGTTTTGGATGCCGCCAAAGAGCTGAAAATCGTAGTGCGTGCCGGTGCGGGATATGACAATGTGGACTTGGATGCCGCAACCGCCCACAATGTATGTGTGATGAACACTCCGGGGCAGAACTCCAACGCTGTGGCCGAACTGGCTTTCGGGCTTATGGTAATGGCTGTCCGCAATCTGTACAACGGTACTTCCGGTACGGAGCTGAAAGGCAAGAAGCTGGGCATTCATGCTTACGGTAACGTAGGCCGCAATGTAGCCCGCATAGCCAAAGGTTTCGGCATGGACATTTACGCATTCGACGCTTTCTGCCCGAAAGAGGTTATCGAGAAAGACGGTGTAAAGGCTGTGGCTTCGGCCGAGGAGCTTTATTCTGCCTGCGACATCGTTTCGCTGCACATTCCCGCAACGGCGGAAACCAAGAACTCCATTAACTATGCTTTGGTGGGCAGGATGCCGAAAGGCGGTCTGCTGGTGAACACCGCCCGCAAGGAAGTTATCAACGAAGCCGAGCTGATACAACTGATGGAAGAACGTGCCGACTTGAAGTACATGACCGACATTATGCCCGCAGCCAATGATACATTTGCCGCCAAGTTTGCCGGCCGTTACTTCTCCACACCGAAGAAGATGGGTGCGCAGACGGCCGAAGCCAATATCAATGCCGGCATTGCCGCTGCCAGACAGATTGTGGGCTTCCTGAAAGATGGCTGCGAGAAGTTCCGCGTAAATAAGTAATGGATTTATACTCAGACAACCATGGCAACAATAAAACCTTTTAAAGGGATTCGTCCCCCTCAGGATTTGGTAGAGCAGGTGGCATCCCGTCCGTACGACGTCCTGAATTCCGCCGAAGCGCGTGAAGAAGCGGCAGGAAACGAAAAATCCCTGTATCACATTATCAAGCCCGAAATAGATTTTCCGGTCGGTACGGACGAGCACGATGAACGTGTGTACCGGAAAGCAGCCGAGAACTTCCGGATGTTCCAGGACAAAGGCTGGCTGGTGCAGGACGATAAGGAGAACTATTACATATATGCCCAGACCATGAATGGTAAGACGCAATATGGTTTGGTAGTGGGCGCATACGTGCCCGATTATATGAACGGCGTTATCAAGAAGCATGAGCTTACCCGCCGCGACAAGGAAGAAGACCGCATGAAGCATGTCCGTGTGAACAATGCCAACATCGAGCCCGTATTCTTCGCTTATCCCGACAATGCAGTGCTGGATGCGGTCATTGCCCGTTACACGGCACAGAAGCCTGTTTACGACTTTGTGGCTCCGGACGACGGTTTCGGCCATACATTCTGGATTATCGACCGGCAGGAAGATATTGAGGTCATAACCAAAGAATTCGCCAAGATGCCGGCACTTTACATTGCCGACGGGCACCACCGCAGTGCAGCAGCAGCCCTGGTGGGTGCGGAGAAAGCCGGACAGAATCCCAATCATCGCGGAGACGAGGAGTACAACTACTTCATGGCAGTCTGTTTCCCCGCCAACCAGTTGACTATCATCGACTACAACCGCGTGGTGAAGGACCTGAACGGGTTGACTCCCGGAGAATTCCTGGCTGCCGTAGGCAAGAACTTCACGGTAGAAGAGAAAGGAACGGAAATCTACAAGCCGGCAGGCCTGCATAACTTCTCCCTTTACCTGGACGGCAAGTGGTACAGCCTTACGGCAAAGCCGGGCACTTACAACGACAACGACCCTATCGGCGTGCTGGATGTTACCATTTCGTCCAACCTGATACTGGATGAAATCCTCGGCATCAAAGACCTCCGTTCCGACAAGCGTATCGACTTTGTCGGCGGTATCCGCGGGCTGGGCGAATTGAAGAAGCGGGTGGACAGTGGTGAGATGAAAGTGGCTTTGGCGCTTTATCCTGTGTCCATGAAGCAGTTGATGGACATTGCCGATACCGGCAATATCATGCCGCCCAAGACCACTTGGTTCGAACCGAAGCTGCGTTCGGGACTGGTAATTCATAAACTGGACTGATTCAGATATAATTTCAAAGAATGAATGAGAAGAAGGTGCATGGAAACTTGGCAGGTTTTGATGCACCTTCGCTATTTTATATTGCCATTCCCTTTTCCGGTATACGGAAAATGCCGACCTTTGCCGTCAAAATAAGATACCGTTATTCGGCATTAGTTATTAAAACCAAAAGAACGATATGGGTAAAAAGGAAGAATACAAACTGAAGAACGAACAGTTCCTGCAAAATCTGCGTACCGAAGAAGGCGTAAAGGAGTTGGCTGCCGGCGTGCTTTACCGTATTCTGGAAAGCGGGCAGGGCAGTAGCGCTACTCCTCGCCCGAACAGTATTGTGTCGGTGCATTACAAGGGAACGCTCATCAACGGCAGGGAGTTTGACAATTCCTGGAAGCGCAACTGTCCGGAAGCTTTCCGGCTGAACGAAGTAATCGACGGCTGGCAGATAGCCTTGCAGCAGATGCGTGTAGGCGACCACTGGATGGTTTACATCCCGTACACCGTGGGATACGGCACACGCACCAGCGGGCCTATTCCGGCTTTCTCCACACTGATATTCGAAGTGAAGTTGTTGGGCATTGCCTGAGAGGGTGTGAACAATCATGTTACGGAACGGAGACCTTACCCGGGGTGGCATAACGGGTACGTTGTTGCGTTTCACCCTGCCTATGATGGCGGGTTCGTTGCTGCAACAGTGCTATAACATAGCCGATACGCTGATTGTAGGGCAGTGCATCGGTGCGGATGCACTGGCGGCGGTAGGGTCGGCGTATACGCTGATGGTCTTCCTTATCTCCATCCTTCTCGGTTTGTCTATCGGCAGCGGCACGGTATTCTCGCTGCATTACGGTGCGGGAAACCATTCCGCCCTGCGCCGCAGCATTTTCGTGTCGTTCGTACTGATAGGGGCGGTTACATGCGTGCTGAATATGGCGGTATTCGTATGGCTGGACCCTATTCTCCGTTTGCTGCAAGTGCCGCAGGACATTTACGGCATGATGCGCGGTTACCTGTGGATAATCTTTTGCGGCATTGTCTTTACGTTTATCTATAATTTCTATGCGGCGATGCTGCGTGCGGTGGGAGATTCGGTAACTCCTCTCTGGTTTCTGGCACTCTCTGTGGCACTGAATATCGTTCTCGACCTGTTTTTCATCCTGCAACTGGACTGGGGCATCGAGGGGGCTGCGATAGCCACGGTCATGGCACAGGGAGTCGCTTCTGCGGGAATAGTGCTCTATACCTGGAGGAAGCGTCCGGAACTGCGGCTGCATATCGGAGACATGCGCTTCGACCGTGGCAGTCTGAAAGAGATAGTCTCTTTCTCCACACTGACCTGTGTGCAGCAGTCGGTCATGAATTTCGGCATCCTGATGATACAGGGGCTGGTCAACAGCTTCGGCACGGCAGTCATGGCCGCCTTTGCCGCTGCCGTCAAGATAGACTCCTTTGCATACATGCCCGTGCAGGAGTTCGGGAACGCCTTTTCCACTTTCATCGCGCAGAACTTCGGGGCGAAACGTTACGGGCGTATCCGCCGGGGTGTCCGCAGCGCCTTGCTTACTACGGTTATCTTTTCGATTATCGTCTCCGTGCTCGTGTTCGTCTTTGCAGAACCGCTGATGCTGATTTTCGTCCATCCGGGCGAAACGGAAATCCTTGCTACCGGAGTGGAGTACCTGCGCATAGAGGGTGCGTTTTACTGCGGCATCGGCATTCTGTTCCTGCTTTACGGCTATTACCGGGCTGTCCGGAAACCGGGGATGTCGGTAGTGCTCACGGTGATTTCGCTGGGCACTCGCGTGGCGCTATCCTACCTACTGGCGGCTATTCCTTCTGTCGGGGTAACGGGCATCTGGTGGTCTATTCCCATCGGTTGGCTGCTGGCGGACGCGGTGGGTATGCTGTATTATAAAATGAAGAACGGGGCATGAACAATTCCCTTGCGGCATGCTTGCGTTGTGCAGGATTCTTTTTAGTTCTTCATGGAGCTAAGTATCAATAAAAGCGGTATCTTTGCGCCCGATTTTTCAGAAAGAGATACTGCCATGACCAATAATCGTCTTAAAGGATTTACTTACGGAGCCGTTGCCGCTGCCAGTTACGGCATGAACCCGTTGTTTGCATTGCCCTTGTACGGGGCGGGGATGAGTGTGGATTCCGTCCTCTTTTACCGTTACTTTTTCGCCGTTGTGATGCTGGGCATCCTGATGAAAGTGAAGAAACAGTCCTTTGCACTGAAGAAGGCGGATATACTTCCGCTGGCGGTAATGGGGCTGCTGTTCTCCTTTTCCTCGTTCTTTCTCTTCGAGAGCTATAACTACATGGATGCAGGCATTGCGTCCACCATCCTATTTGTCTATCCGGTGCTGGTTGCCATCATCATGGCGGTGTTTTTCCACGAGAAAGTCTCCTTCATCACGATGTTCTCCATAGCGCTGGCATTTACGGGCATCTCCCTGCTGTACGAGGGTGGGGACGGGAAGACGTTGAGCATGCTGGGCGTACTGTTCGTTATTCTCTCCTCGCTGACCTACGCCATATACATCGTAGGCGTGAACCGCTCTTCACTCAAGGAGCTGCCTACGGCGAAACTCACTTTCTATGCTTTGCTCTTCGGCATCAGCATCTATGTGGTGCGTCTGGATTTTTGCACGGCTTTGCAGCCCGTCCCTTCGCCGGTGCTGTGGGCAAATGTCCTTTCGCTGGCTTTGTTTCCCACTATCATTTCGTTGGTGCTGATGACGCTCTCCATCCACCTCATCGGCTCCACGCCGGCTGCCATATTGGGGGCGCTGGAACCGGTGACGGCGCTGTTCTTCGGCGTAGTGGTGTTTGGCGAGCAGCTCACTCCGCGCATCATGCTCGGCGTACTGATGATACTTACTGCCGTGACACTGATAATTGCGGCGAAACCGTTGCTGCAACTGGTGAGGAGGCGCATCGGCTGAAAAGCGGCTCTTTCTTCTGCCGCGATAAAGTTTTTTTTGCCGGCTATCAAAAGGCGGATAGCAAAAAGTGTAGTATCTTTGCGGCATGAGCGAAGATACGTATAAAACCATAGCCGTCCCGTCCGAGGGAATTTATACCGAGAAGCGCAGCAAGTTTATCGCTATTGCCTTGCCGGTGCGTACGGTTGAAGAAGTAAAGGCGCATCTGGAAACTTATCAGAAGAAATACTACGATGCCCGCCACGTGTGTTATGCCTATATGCTGGGGCACGAGCGCAAGGATTTCCGTGCCAATGACAACGGCGAACCGTCCGGTACGGCGGGAAAGCCCATCCTGGGGCAGATAAACTCGAACGGACTGACGGACATCCTGATTGTCGTGGTCCGTTATTTCGGCGGCATAAAGCTGGGAACCAGCGGACTGATAGTGGCTTATAAGGCTGCCGCTGCCGAGGCCATCGCTGCCGCCACCGTCATTGAAAAGACGGTGGACGAAACGGTGACCGTCCTTTTCGAGTATCCTTTCATGAACGATGTGATGCGCATTGTCAAGGAAGAGGAGCCGGAGATGTTGGAGCAGTCGTACGACATGGACTGCCGCATGACGCTCCGCATCCGCAAGTCGGCAATGCCCAAGTTGAGGGCGCGTCTGGAGAAGGTGGAGACTTTACGTTTTGAGGAAGCGTAAAGTCTCCGGGTTTTCCATATCTTTTGTACGGATTTACTTATCTTTGCACACTTATTTAATCAAAATTGAGTTGATATGGCATTTGAAGCAACCAAGCGCGAGCTGGGCGAACTGTATACCTTCTTCCGTCTGCTGGCGGACGGAAAAGTCTTTCCGGGAACGCCGGACGCGCAGAGAGATGATAGGAAGTATTGGCCTGTGGCGCTGATACAGAGAGAGGAACATGACGGCACGCGCCGCTATTATATCGGGGAAGAGGATGTGCGCATTGTCAGCGGTACGGTGGAGAAGGACGGTACGTTTACCGCATCGGCAGGAAAAGAGCCGCTTTCGTTTCCCCGTGCGGACTTTGGCGATGCGGCGGAAATCATACTCCATCTGCTCAGAAATGAGCAAGGCGAGGAGGTGGAAGTTTCCGAAGGGCTGGAAGCCTTTCTGGATGCTGTGAACATCTACGACTTGGAGTCCAGAACCGATGACCGTACCGACTTCTCCGTAGCTTTCTGGAGTGCGGACGCTCCGCTCACGGGCTTCACCGTCCGTTGTCGTCTCAGCCGCATGAATCCTTTGCTGGACGGCGGGCGCACGGCCAATCTGAAGCTGGAGCAGAGCGGCGTGAAGTTTGCCGTGCCCACGGTAAACAAGGTGAACGCCTTGCCCGAATCGCCTATGGAAGTTGCCGAACGCATGATGATGATTGAGCGTCTGGGCGGCGTGTTGAAGTATTCCGACGTTGCCGACCGTGTGTTCCGCTGCAACCTGCTGATGATAGACCTCCACTTCCCCCGTATGCTGGCCGAGATGGTGCGTATCATGCATCTGGACGGCATTACCCGTGTTGCCGAACTGACGGAACGCATTAAGGAGATGAATCCCCTGAAAATCAAGGACGAACTGATAAACAAGCACCGCTTCTACGAATTCAAGATGAAGCAGTTCCTGCTGGCGCTTGCAACGGGCATGCGTCCGGCAAAGATTTACAACGGTACGGACTCTGCCGTGGAAGGCATGCTGCTGACCAATGGAGACGGCGGGGTGCTCTGCTACCATAAGTCCGACCGGCAGACCTTTGCCGACTTCCTTTACCGGAACACCCGTTTCGAGAAGGGTTCGGTAGATAAGGACAAATACGGCTTCCTGGAGCGGGAGAACGGTGTGTATTACTTTAAACTGAACGTAAAGATAGGATTGGTAAAGCGCTGACCGTCTGTTTAGCGCCGGTATAGGCGGAACGGCCGACTGAAACTTGACGCATTAACTCTCCTTACATAAAAAAACATATATCCTGACAATGAGCAACGAAGTATTGGAAAACATCAAGGCGCGCCGCAGCGTGCGTACTTATACGGAACAGCAGGTTTCCGCCGGAGATTTGAACCTTATACTGGAAGCGGCAGCGTATGCCCCCAGCGGCATGAACTTCCAGACGTGGCATTTCACCGCCATCCAGAATGCCGCCGTGCTGACCGAACTGAATGAAAAGATAAAAGGCGCTTTTGCCAAGAGCGACGACCCTCATTTGCAGGAGCGCGGACATAGCGAAACCTATTGTTGCTATTACCATGCTCCGACGCTGGTCATCGTCTCCAACGAGCCTACCCGCTGGTGGGCGCCTATGGACTGCGCATGCGCCTTGCAGAATATTTTCCTTGCCGCCAAGTCTTTGGGCATCGGCTCTTGCTGGATTAACCAATTGGGGCAGACCTGCGACGACCCCGACGTGCGTGCTTTCCTCACCCGTCTCGGCATCCCCGAAAATCACCGTGTGTACGGCTGTGCCGCCTTGGGCTATGCCCCTGCGGACGCTCCCGTGAAAGAGAAGAAGCTGGCGGCAGGCACGGTAACCGTAATCCGCTGACGGTGCATGTATCATGTATAGGCGGAGAGCCTGTTTATATCCCCGCCAGAATGTACCATACGGCAACAAGGTGGCAGCCCGACCCCGCCAGTACGAAGAAATGAAAAGCCGAGTGCATATAGCGCACGCTGCGTATGGAATACAACGCCGCACCGCCTATATAGCATACCCCTTCGGCGATAATCCAATAGCAGGATACGGGCGCAACGGCAAAAAGCTGTTTGAACACCACCAGCACGGACAGCCCCATAAGGATGTAGCACACCGTTTCCACATAGCTGTGTTCTTTCATTTTGCGGAAGCTGATGATAGTGCCCGCAACGGCGCACAACCAGACAAAGCAGAACAGTCCCCAGCCCCATAGCCCCTCATCGCGCAAGGCAATCAGCGTAACGGGAGAGAAACTTCCGGCAATGTGCCAGTAGATAGCCGCGTGGTCCCAATGGCGCAACCGCCGTTTCCACGGGTTATGGTGCTTCAGGGAGTGGTAAAGGGTGGAGGACAGGTAGGAGCCGCCCATACCGAACAGGTAGAGCCACATGCCGAGTATCGCCCACGGGTCTTGTGCCCGGTAGCATTTCATCAGGAAGAATCCCCCGATAATGACCGCCATCGAGATGCCTATGCCGTGAGACAGGCTGTTGACCGTTTCTTCGCCTCTGCTGTAGAAGAGACCGTTTCTTTTTCTTTTGTGAGTGGTACTCATAGATTTATTTGTGGCATAAAAGCAGGGGGGATATATAAACAAGGAAACAAATGGTATGTATTTTTTTCAGGCACGGATTACACGGATTACACGGATTACACAGGTTTCACGGATTTCACGAATTACACAGATTTCACGAATTACACAGAGTTCGCAGAAACAGAAAAAATCAAGTAAATCCGTGAAATCCGTGTAATCCGTGCCTAAAAAAATCATCGGGTATATTTCACTACCCTATTCGAAGCACCCGTAGCACGTAGGCAGCAGTTTGCGGTCGCCCAACGTATTGTCCACCCGTGCCACGTTCACCCAGAATTTGTTGTCGCGTACGCTTTCTATCGGATAGGCGGCTTTCTGCCGGGTATAGCTGTGCTCCCATGTATCGGCCACCACTTCGTATTCGGGATGCGGGGCATTTACCAGCACATTGTCGTTCTTGTCCGCTTCGCCGTTCTTCACTTCCTGAATCTCCTGCCAGATGGCGAGCATTACGTGTACGAAGTTATCCAGTTCGGCAAGGCTTTCGCTCTCTGTGGGTTCTATCATCAGCGTGCCGTGAACGGGGAAGGAGAGGGTAGGCGCATGGTATCCGTAGTCCATCAGTCGCTTGGCGATGTCGTTTTCGCTGATGCCCGTTTCCTCGTGCACCTTGCGGCACTCCAGTATCATTTCGTGGCCGACAAAGCCGTTTGCCCCGCGATAAACGATGCCGTAGGTATCCTTGAAGCATGCAGCCAGGTAGTTGGCGTTCAGGATGGCCGTTTGGGTGGCGCGTGCCAGCCCTTCCGCACCCATCATGCGGATGTAGCCGTAGGTGATGGGCAGGATGCCCGCGCTGCCGAAGGGTGCTGCCGCTACTTCATTGGCGGCATTGCCGAACAGTCCGTGCCCCGGCAGGAACGGAACCAGATGCTCTGCCACGCAGATAGGGCCTACGCCCGGTCCGCCGCCGCCGTGAGGAGACGCGAATGTCTTGTGCAGGTTCAGGTGGCATACATCGGCGCCGATAAATCCGGGGTTGGTCAGCCCCACCTGTGCATTCATGTTGGCGCCGTCCATATACACCTGCGCGCCGCAGGCATGGATAATCTGGCAGATTTCCACGATTTCCGTTTCAAAGATGCCGTGGGTGGAGGGGTAGGTAATCATCAGCGCGGCAAGGCTGTCCTTGTTCTCTTCGGCTTTGGCGCGGAGGTCGGCCATGTCAACGTTGCCCTGTTCGTCGCAGGCGCAGGTAACGGTGGTGAAACCGGCCTGGACGGCGGAAGCCGGGTTGGTGCCGTGCGCCGAAGCAGGTATCAGCACCTTGTTGCGGTGTCCCTGCCCGATGCTCTCCTGATAGGCGCGGATTACGCGCAGCCCCGCATACTCTCCGGCA
This sequence comes from Bacteroides sp. 2201st1_D9_2201SCRN_220225, assembly GCF_040928965.1. Lineage (NCBI taxonomy): Bacteria > Pseudomonadati > Bacteroidota > Bacteroidia > Bacteroidales > Bacteroidaceae > Bacteroides > Bacteroides sp. 2201st1_D9_2201SCRN_220225. The sequence goes on from NZ_JBCODG010000015.1 coordinate 53,774, forward strand.
GCGCCGGAATTGGGTTGCAGGCTTACGCCGGCAAAGCCGGTTATCACTTTCAGTTCCTCGCTGAGGTTGTGTATAAGCTCGCGGTAGCCTTCCGCCTGGTCTTCGGGAACGAGCGGGTGCATGCCCATGAATTCCGGGCGGCTGAGGGGCAGCATCTCCGCGGCGGCGTTCAGCTTCATGGTGCACGAGCCGAGCGAAATCATGGAGTGCGCCAGTGAGATGTCCTTGCGGTCCAGCCGCTTGATGTAGCGCATCATCTCCGTCTCCGTGTGGTATTTGTTGAACACCTCGTGCGTCAGGTACGCGCTCTGACGGCGGAACGCTTCCGCAATGGTGCAGCTTTCGGGGATGTCGGCGGCTTTGGTATAGTCCTTTCCGGCGGCGATGCCGAAAATGGAGAGCAGTACGTTTACTGCGGCGAGGTCGGTGGTTTCGTCAATGCTCATGCCCACGTCGCCGTTCTTGAAGTAGCGCAGGTTCACTTCCTTGCTCAGGGCTACGGTGCGCACTTGCTGTGCCGATACATTGTCGGGCAGGGCGAAGCGGAGCGTGTCGAAGTATTGGGCGTTCATCTGCCTGTATCCTAATTTATTGATTTCCTTTTCCAGGAATGCGGCGATGCTGTGGATGCGTCCGGCAATGGTGCGGATGCCTTCCGGCCCGTGGTATACGGCATAGAAGCCTGCCATCGTGGCCAGCAATGCCTGTGCGGTACAGATGTTGGAAGTGGCCTTCTCGCGTTTGATGTGCTGTTCGCGGGTTTGCAGCGCCATGCGGTAGCACAGTTTTCCGTATTTGTCTTTGGACCAGCCGATGATGCGTCCCGGCATGTTGCGCTTGTACTCGTCGCGTGTGGCGAAATAAGCTGCCGACGGGCCGCCGTAGAACATCGGCGTACCCAGCCGCTGGGTGGTTCCGAATACGATGTCCGCTCCCCATTCTCCCGGCGGGGTGAGCAGGGCGAGGCTCAGTATATCGGCGGCAACTGCCACTTTGCAGCCTGCGGCGTGTGCTTTCTCCACGAATGCGCGGTAGTCTTCTATGTTTCCGCCGGCATTCGGATACTGCACAATGCAGGCAAAGGTGTCGGGCGTGAGTTCCGTTTCGCCGTACTTGCCCGTGCGTATCCGGATGCCCTGCGGGATGGCGCGGGTGGTGACAACGGCAAGTGTCTGCGGGAATACGCTTTCGTCCACGAACACCACGTTGGCTCCCGACTTCTGCATATCGCGCGGGCGCAGGGCGTACATCATCGTCACGGCTTCGGCGGCGGCGGTTGCCTCGTCCAGCAGGGAGCAGTTGGCAAGGGGCATGCCGGTGAGGTCGCATACGGCGGTCTGGAAGTTCAGCAGGGCCTCCAGGCGTCCTTGCGACACTTCGGTCTGGTAGGGCGTATAGGAGGTGTACCAGACGGGGTTCTCGAACACGTTGCGCTGGATTACGGCAGGCGTCACGGTGTTGTACCACCCCATGCCGATGTAAGTGGTGTAGAGTTTGTTTTTGGCTGCCAGTGCCGCGATGTGCTGTCCGAACTCGTATTCGGTCATGGCTTCGGGCAGTGCCAGCGGTTCTTTGAGACGGATATTCGCGGGGATGGTTTTATCAATCAGCTCGTCCAGGCTGCTCACTCCGATTTTGCGGAGCATCTGCTCTTCGTCCTTTTTGCTGATGCCGATGTGGCGGTTAGCCAATAGGTCGTTTTTCATAACGGTAATGATTTAGAAGTTTATTGTTTTCGCCGCAGGGGGCGGACCGGTACTTGCGTCTGCTACGGAAGGGCCGGTGTCCTGCGCTTTCTGCGGCGGGCTTTTTTATCCGGAGAACGGGGGGAGGCTTACCTGAAGAACGGGTTCTCCGCCTTTTCGGTGCCGATGGTTGTGGGGGCTCCGTGCCCCGGATAGACAACCGTTTCGCTGGGCAGTATGAACAGGCGGCTGCATATATGTTCTATCAGTTCGTCGAAGTTGCCGCCGGCAAGGTCGGCACGGCCGATGCTGCCCTGGAACAGTACGTCGCCGGAGAACATGCAGTGCTCTGCCGCGCAGTAGTACACCAGGCTGCCCGGCGAGTGTCCCGGCACGTGGATGGCTTCCAGCTCCGTATGGCCGAAGGTGATGATGTCGCCGTCGTGCAGGTAAGTGCCCAGCGGTACGGGCGGTTCCGGCAACTGGAAACCGAACATGCGGCTTTGCTTGGGTGCTTCGTCAATCCAGAACTCATCCGCCTGGTTGGCTTCCGCTTTCAGTCCGAATTCTTTCAGCATGAAGGGGTTGCCGAAGATGTGGTCCAGGTGCAGGTGCGTGTTCAGCAGGTGCTTCACTTGCAGCCCGTTGCTGATGATAAAGTTCTTTAAAGCCTGTTTCTCTTCTTCGTAGAAACAGCCGGGATCGATAACTACGGCTTCCAGGGTTTCGTCCCACAGCACGTAGCAGTTTTCCGGGAACATGTTAAATTCAAATCTCTTTATCTTCATGGCGTATATATAGGCGTTTAATTCGATATGTTGTTTGTTACGGTTTCTAAAGTGCTACATTAATTTTCTAAAGTGCTACATTAGCTTTCCAGAGTGCCACTTCTGCTTTCCAGAGTGCTACATTAGCTTTCCGGAGTGCTCGTTCAGTTTGCCACGTACACCACCTTTTTGGTCTCGAAGAACTCTTCCCCGAAGAATTCCTTGAGGTTCCACATCGTGGTTTTGTTCTTCACGGGCATCGTCTCTCTCTCCAGCTCTCCGCCTTTGAGGCAGATGAGTCCGTTGGGCAGTGCGTTCTGCTGTTTGGGCGAGATGTTCTTGCGGATTATTTTCAGCAAGTCGGTAAGGGGCATTACGGCACGGCTCACCACGAAGTCGAACAGTTGCTTTTCCTCTTCGGCGCGTGCATGGCGGGTGGTTACGTTTTTCAGTCCGATGCTGCCGGCTATCTCGGTGGCCACGCGCACTTTCTTGCCGATGCTGTCCACCAGGTGAAACTGCACTTCGGGAAAGAGTATCGCCAGCGGGATGCCCGGAAAGCCGCCTCCCGTGCCTAAGTCCATGACTTTCGTACCCGGCTTGAAGCGGATTACCTTGGCTATGCCCAGGGAGTGGAGCACGTGGTGCTCGTACAGGTTTTCAATGTCTTTACGCGAGATGACGTTTATTTTGGAGTTCCAGTCCGTATAGAGGTCGTAGAGGGCGGCGAACTGCCTTTTCTGCTCCTCTGTCAGGTCGGGAAAGTATTTCAGGATAAGTTCCATTGTTGTGTTATGAGTTATAAAAGTTATGGGTTATGGGTTGCGCACGTCGTTCAGCGCCATTGTTTCGTCGCTCAGCAGGTGCTGCATCATTTCGTACGGTAGTGTTATCTTTACGGGGCCCATTACGTAGGGGGCGATGTCGTAGACATTGTAATAGAATGTGATGCCGTCCTTGCCCAGGTAGAAGTTCTCGGTCGGCGTGAGGTCGCCGGTGGTGACGTATCCCATATCTTCCAGTTCCTGGCGGGTGGCTACTTTGTTGTCCGCCATAAGCTGGTTCCAAAGGAGGTCGGTGAGCTGCTCCTTGTAGTCGCCGGCAAACAGGTCGTCCAGGCGGATGGGAGCGAGTGTGCGCAGGTCGAGGTTGAGGAAGGTGGACATATAGATGCCGTGTGCGCCGCCGGTGTATTCGTTGTAGTCGATGCGGTAAACGAGCAGATGCCCGGTGTACAGTTGCACATGGCTTTCGATGCCTTTATAGTAGGAGTACCATGCCCCTATCTCTCCGGCATTCTCCTTGTCCTGCTCGTCTTTGCGGTACATCGGTTCCAGGTCTTTGCGGTAGTCGCCCACGTACTTTTCGGTGTACTTCTTTACGGCTTCTTCGGGAGTCATGCCCATGTACTTCTCGCCGAAGCAGGCGGAGAGGAAATAGGTGTTCAGACTGTCCTTCATCTTCTCGTCCGAAGATTGGGAAGCGTACGCAAGGTTGATGATGAGGTTGCATGCCGGCTTGGCGGTATCACCGAAGAGATGGGCGGTTTCGTTCACTTGTATGCTGTCGAACTCCAGCGCTCCGGCGTTTTTGTTCATGGTGTTACCACAGGAAAAGAAAAAGCCGCTTGCCGCAAGCAGAAGGACAAGTAGGCTGACAGTTTGTTTTTTCATATTGGATTTCGTTTATAAAACAACATTTCATTCAGGAAACTTTATCGACAAATATAGAACTTATTAGTGAACTCCACGCATAAAAAGGAAAAAAATAATCCCGGCAGGCGGTTAAAACTTCCTATCTCCGGCAATCCCCGCCCGTGCGCCTCACAAGACGGATATTCCCGTTCTGCAATGCGCGCCACAGCTTGCACGCAGGCCGGAGGGGAAGGAGGAATTGAACAAACGCTGCGTTCCGGTTGTTTACTAAGTTCAGAGTAACAACCCCCTAAAGTTTATATAGAATGAACAATATATTGAAGAACGTATGTTCTGCGCAGAAACTGCACGGCGCGGAACATGCCGGTAGTATGGAACACCGTGAGATGGAAGAGCGGAACAGCCGGTATCGCTGCCTGAAGATGAAGGCCGCCGCCGCGTGGGCGCTTGCCGTATTGCTGTCGCTGCTTTCCGTCTTCGACGGTGAGGTGCCCTATGTCAACGAAATACAGATGTCGTTGGCAGCCCTTGTGCTGCTGTTTCCGGGAAACGCTTTCTATGCGGCCGCCCGGAAGCAGCTTTGTGCGGGGCGCATCGGGCTGGATACGCTGATTGCCTTCGGCGCTTCCGTTGCTTTCCTTTTCAGCCTGTTCAACACGTTCTTTCCGGACTATTGGCTCAGGGTGGGGCTTCACCCGTATGTCTACTACGAAGTGGCGGTGCTGGTTGTAGCGGTGGGGCTCACCGGCAAGGTGTTCCGCTTCCTGCCCGAAGAGCGGCACGGTGCAGACCGCATAGCCCGGATTTTCTTTCCCGTCCTGGCGGGAACGGCGGTTGCCGTGTTTTTTATCTGGATATTCTGGGGCGGTATGACCGCTGTGCCGCATGCGTTCTATGCGGTCGTCTCCGTTTTTATCGTCGCCTGCCCGTGTGCGCTGGGACTGGTCGCTCCGCTTGCCCTGACGCGCGGCATAGGCAGGGCTGCCGATATGCACATCCGGATAAAGGACTCCCTGGCGCTGGAGCGGCTGGACAAGGCCGATGTAGTGGTTTTTGACAAGACCGGCACGCTGACCGAGGGGCAGCCTACGGTCACCGCCTGGTTGTGGGCGCAGTATCAGGAAGAGGATTTCAAGCGGATATTGCTGGCTACGGAAATGAACTCGCCCGACCCGCTGGCAGCAGCCATTACCGCCGCCCTGCGCGAAGAACGCATAACTCCCGCACCGCTGGACGGCTGCGGGGTGCTGAAAGGCAAGGGGGTGAAGTCCCTCTGCAACGGTACGGAATATTGGGTGGGCAGCCATAAACTGCTGAAAGACTATCGGGCTTATCTTTCCGATGTGCTGGGAGATATGCTGGTGGAGTATGAGTCGGAGGGAAACAGCATCGTTTACTTCGGGCGTGAGGATGAGTTGCTTGCCATAATAGCCGTCAAGGACAGACTGAAAGCGACCGCTTCCGGTGTAGTCAAAGAGCTTAGGGGGCAGGGGCTGGACATCTGTATGCTGACGGGCGACGGTGAGCGTACCGCTTCGGCCATAGCGGGGAAGCTGGGCATCATCCGTTACATGTCCGACGCCCAGCCGGAGGATAAGGAGGCTTTTATCCGCGAACTCCGCTTGCAGGGGAAGAAGGTGGTTATGGTGGGCGACGGCGTCAACGACGCACAGGCGCTGGCTGCCGCCGATGTAAGTATTGCCGCGGGTGCAAGTGCCGGTGATGGGCTGACGGACAAGGCTATGATAGTGATGAAATCCGCCGATTTGCAGTTGCTCCCCCGGCTCTTCGGCCTGTCCCGCCATACGCTCCGGCTGATGCGCCGTAACTTTTTCCGGACAATGGCCTTTCATCTGGCAGGCGTGCTGGTAGCTGTGGGCATTCTCTATCCGGTGTACGGAATACTGTTGACGCCCATGCTGGCTGTAACGGTCATAGCGCTCTCCTGCATCATGCCGGTGAAGGGGTAGGGGGTTAGCTGTTTCTGTATTCCAGCGGACTCATTCCCAAGTGCCGCTTGAAATACTTGCCGAAGAACGAGGCGCTGGGGAAGTTCAGCGAATAGGCTATCTCCTGGATGGTCATGTCCGTGGATTTCAGTTTGGCTTTTATGTCGATGATGACGACATGCGCAATGAGGTCCAGCACATTCTTCCCGGTCACCTGCTTGATGGTGGTGCTGAGGTGTTGCAGCGATATGCCCAGTTTCGCGGCATAGAACTGCGCGCGGCGTTCGGTGGTGTAGTTCTCGATGACCAGTTGTATGAACTCACGGCAGATTTCCTCTTTCCGGCTTTTAATCCTGTTTTGGGAGTCGGGACGGTTGCTGTATAGCTCGTTGACACCATAAAGCAGGGTGTCCAGCACGTTCTGCGCCATTCGCGTCTTGGGCATGTACGGCCCGGTGGATATGCGGGCAAGCAATGCGAAGTAATCCCGGAAATAGGAAGCGACGGTTTCGTTGAGCGGTATCACGGGAGCTTCTATAATCTTGGAGTACGAGCTCATGGTGGACTGGATGATGTTGACTCCGTTGAGGCAATGTTCGGAAAATCCGGCAAAGCAGATGCGCACTTTCTCCTTCTGCCCGTGAAACTGGATGATGGTGCCCGGAAGCAGTATGATGAAGTCGCCTTGCTTGATTTCGGTATCTATAAGATTGATGGATACCGTGATGGAACCTTCGGTGCACAAGGCGAAGATACATGCCTTCAGCCGGCACGATTGCTTGTAGATGTTCAGGATGTCTTCCGTGACATCTGTCCATGCAATCAGGTCTACGGGGAGGTCGACGTGTGGGAATTCCATAAGCGTTGTCGTTTTTGGTCTGTGCAAAGTTACACTTTTATTTTTCAATCTCCGCCTTTTTGAAACAACAATGTCCCGGCGCAATGTTTCATGGTGGTCAGGATTTGCTCTACCGTGCATCGGATGCGGGCTGTGGCCCAATCCTGCCGCATGGCTTGTTCAAGGCTCACCGGAGCGTTTATGATGGAATATATGCCGATAAATCCCATCTCTTTAAGCTCCCGGCACATTGCCACGGATCCGCCTATGGCGATGACGGGGATTCCTTTCCGTGCGGCATGCCTCAGGACTCCTGCGGCTGTCTTTCCCGCTGCTGTCTGGGCATCTATCCGTCCCTCGCCCGTGATGACGAGGTCCGCTCCTTCGAGAAGCGAGTCGAATGCAATGGCGTCGAGCACCATTTCAATCCCTGCGGTCAGCCTGGCATTTAAAAAGGCTTTGAAGGCGCCGCCTAATCCGCCGGCTGCACCGGCTCCGCTCAGGGGGACTATGTCGGTCTGGAACTGTCCGGCTATCACCCCGGCGAAGGAACGCATGCCGCGGTCCAGGGCTTCCGCGGTTTGGGGGTCTGCTCCTTTTTGGGGAGCAAAGACACGGGCCGCTCCGTCCGGTCCGCAAAAAGGGGTGTTGACATCGCAAGCCACGATAAATTCGGACTCCCGTGCTGCGGGCATCAGAGACGACATGTCTATCCGGACAATGGATTCCAAATCCCTGCCGCAGCCTTTCAGCCTTTGTCCGCGGCTGTCGAGAAATCTCACTCCCAATGCGGAGAGCATGCCTGTGCCCGCATCGTTGGTGGCGCTGCCGCCTATTCCGACCAGGAATTTGCGGCATCCTCTGTTCAGCGCGTCAGAAATCATCTCGCCGGTTCCGTACGTAGAAGTAATCCACGGGTTCAGTTCGTCGGGAAGCAGGAGCGGCAGTCCGCTGGCGGCAGACATTTCCATAACGGCGGTTTTCACGCCGCCTGACCTTACAATGCCGTAGGCTGCCTTTACCGGTCTGCCCAAGGGGTCTGTAACGGAGGCTGTGTACATAGCTCCTCCCACCGCTTTGACAATGGCCTCTACGGTTCCCTCGCCCCCGTCCGCCACACCGGCTTTGACGACATTGCACTGCGGGAAAACATCCTTGATTCCTCTTTCCACGGCATCGGCCACTTCGGCCGAAGTCAGGGAGCCTTTGAACGAGTCCGGTGCTACAACGATTTTCTTCATGCTCTTCAATTTATATTATATATATAATGTGGCAACAAAATTATAAAATAGGGGGGAGGTAATGCATGCTTTCGTCCGAAAAATAATCTTCGTGCCTTGACGATGGTCAGATTATGAAAAAAGCCTGCGCCCGGGATGCTTGTATAATTCCGGGATTTCGTATCTTTGCATGGACCGGATGAAGCTCCGGACATGTGCTCCAATCATGCCACGTGCGGTTGGGCGGTAAAATAGTATGTTTGTCTTATGAAACTGGAAATATCTGATTGGAAAACCGTTCCCTACGCCGAGGCGTGGGACAGGCAGACGGCGTGTTTCGATGCGCTTGTGCATGCCAAGCAGGCAGGAGAGGAGTATGTGAACCGTATCGTACTCTGCGAACATCCGCATGTATATACATTGGGACGCAGCGGTAAGGAAACCAATATGCTGCTGGGCGAAGAGCAGTTGCGTGCCATAGGCGCTTCGCTCTATCACATAGACCGGGGCGGCGACATCACTTATCACGGGCCGGGGCAGCTTGTGTGCTATCCTATCCTGAACCTGGAGGAGTTCTCTCTGGGCTTGAAAGAATATGTGCATCTGCTGGAAGAAGCCGTAATCCGCGTATGCGCTTCCTACGGGATAACCGCCGGGCGTGTGGAGAAAGCCACCGGCGTATGGCTGGACGGAGATTCGCCGCGTGCCCGTAAAATCTGCGCTATCGGTGTGCGCAGCAGCCATTATGTTACGATGCATGGCCTGGCGCTCAATGTCAATACGGATTTACGCTATTTCAGCTATATCCATCCTTGCGGGTTCATAGACAAAGGGGTGACTTCACTTCAAAAGGAGCTGGGACGGGAAGTGCCGGCAGACGAAGTGAAACAGCGGCTTTGCCTTGAACTGAAAGGCATGCTTGAAGGCAGGCGGTAAACCGAAGAATTTCCACCAAATGTTTTGCCAATACAAAAAACTGCCATATCTTTGCATTCATTAATCGGGAATGTCCGGAAATGTATCTGTTTCATCCGTTTGCGGCTTCCCGAAGGCTTATTGATCACATAACTGTTTCAACGTTCTCTTTCTGTGATAGTGGGGAGCTTTGGGATAATATGGATGCAGACTAAACTATTGACTATAATTGCATTACATGAATTGACCGGAAAGAGTGCTCTTGAACCGGTGTCCCCAAAGAACGTCCTTTTCACAAGGTGGTGTTTTCCTCAAACTCTTACAATCCGTATTTTGTAATGCCCGGTCCGTCAGACAATAATCAAGCAGAATTGCAGCACGCCCCTGTGTGTCAGTCCCACAAGGATTGCCAGTTGCACTGGTATGCCGTCCGCGTAACATACAGCCGCGAATTGTCCTTGAAGGACTATCTCGACAAGGAAAATATAGAGAATTTCATCCCCATGCGCTACGAGTATGTCATAAGGAACGAACGCCGCGTCCGCAAGCTCGTTCCCGCCATACACAACCTGGTATTTCTCCGTTCCACCCGTTCCCGTATCGATGAAATCAAAAACAATCCGGTTCTGAACATACCGGTACGCTATATCATGAACCGTGAGACCCATCAGCCGGTTATTATTCCGGATGCGCAGATGCGCAGCTTCATACTGGTTGCAGGCACGTACGACGAGGCCGTCATCTACGTGGAGCCGGAAGAACTGAAACTGGTGAAAGGAACCAAAGTACGCATCACGGGCGGAGTTTTCGAAGGAGCCGTGGGCGAGTTTGTCCGTCTGCGCCACGACCGCCGTGTGGTGGTAAACATAGAAGGCGTCATGGCAGTAGCCACTACATTTATTCACTCTTCGCTTATAGAACCGATAGGTGTAATCTGAAACACTTGTAATTCAATAATTTATTTATCAGTATAAAAATGAACGAACACGTTTCATCTTTGTACGTCCGTGCCCATGAACTCTTGAATCTGGGCATGGACGGCAGTCCCATTTACAGCGATCACTTTGCCCGTCTGAATCGCGAAGTTTACGAGCAAGCGCTTGATTTGTACAACACCTTGGAAGGCAACACGCCGGAAGAGGAAGCCGAACTTTGCCTCTCCATTCTCGTAGCCCTGAATGCCACATTCTACGACAATGGCCGCAAGCAGCAGTATATCCAGCGCCTGCTCGACCGTTGCCTGAATGTTCTCGACAAGCTTCCGGATTCGCTTCTGAAAGTGCGTCTTCTAACCTGCTGCTACGGCGAGGTATACGAAGAAAAACTTGCCGCTGAGGCCCACTCCATTATCAATACCTGGGATATGGCTTCTTTGACGCCGGAGCAGAAGGAAATCATCGGCGAGTTGAAGAATATGGAAGAGAATCAATACCCTTTCGAGATTATAGATTGATTCTGCCTGACAATTTTCCTCTCTCTCCCTGTCAGTAAGCGTTTATGTTTTTCAGCTATCAACCGCTAATTACTAAACAACAGTTATTGCCGTGAACTTCATTTTTATTATTCTTACCTTTCTGATATCGGCAGTTATTGCCCGTATTCTGATACCGCGTATCCTATTGATATCCCTGCGCAAAAAACTTTTTGACATACCGGATGACCGTAAGATACATAAGAGAGCTATCCCGCGGTTGGGGGGCGTATCATTTTTCCCCACCACCCTGTTTGCTTTCTGCCTTGTCTATGCTTTCCGCCTGCTGGACGGCGACAGCATTTCCACGCTCTATGCCAGCTATCTGCTTCCGGAGCTTTTGCTGTTTGCCTGCGGCATGACGCTGCTCTATCTGACGGGCATTGCCGACGACCTTGTCGGTGTGCGCTACCGCCAGAAGTTTGCCATCCAAATCTTCTGTGCCTGCCTTTTCCCCTTGTCGGGACTTTGGATAAACGATTTGTACGGCCTGTTCGGCATACACGAGCTTTCGGCTTATGTCGGCATACCTTTCACTGTGCTTACGGTGGTCTTTATCACCAACGCCATCAACCTGATAGACGGCATCGACGGTCTTGCCTCAGGCTTGAGCAGTGTGGCATTGCTGGTTTTCACCTTCCTGTTCATCAGCAAGGGCCTGTGGAGTTATGCCATGCTTTCGGCCGGCACTTTCGGCGTGCTTGTGCCGTTCTTCTATTACAACGTGTTCGGCAGTGTGGAGCGTGCCCGCAAGATTTTCATGGGCGATACGGGAAGCCTTACCTTGGGCTATACCCTCAGTTTCCTTGCCATAAAGTACAGCCAGCACAACACGGATATCATGCCTTACACCGAAGGCGCCTTTCTCATAGCTTTCAGCACCCTGATTATTCCGGCGTTCGATGTGGTGCGTGTCGTCCTGGTCCGCATCCGCGAGGGACACAGCCCTTTCGAGCCGGACAAGAACCATATCCATCATAAACTGCTGGCGATAGGGCTGTCGCCGCGAAGGGCGATGCTGAGTCTGCTCTCCATGTCCTGCGCTTTCAGTGCGGCCAATATCCTGTTGGTTCCTTATATAAACAATACGGTGCTGCTGATTGCCGATATTGTGATTTGGGTAGGATTGAATCTGTGGTGGGATTATTTGAGAGATAGGAAACGATAGATGATTGCAAATACAGTGAAGAAAATAAGTGAGTAAACCTTAGGTATTTCCGATATTTAGGTTTATTTTTGAAGAAAATTAAGGAGCGATGAACGAAGCCAAGTTGTATAAGAATCAAGAGCCGGAGCCTCAATCAGCCAATGAGGCTGCTATGGCATACGAATCGTCCTGCCGCAATGTGGATGATTTCATAGCTTCTTTACCTAAGGAGATGATGCGTAATTTAGTGGATTTTGCCATAGAAGAACAACGTGCAGGGCATTGTATTCCCAATTCACAGGTAGATGAGATGATTAACCTGCGAATGGGATGGAAATAGTATGGCTGGCTTCTGCCATAGAAGATTTCGTTTCTTTGCTGGAGAAGGTAGATTCTTTATTTGGAAAGGCAGTTGCAACAAAAGTAAAATACAAGATTTCATCTCACATAAATCTGTTGGCTTCTTTCCCTTGTATGGGAATGCGCGATTTCTATTTTTCAGATGATAAATACGATGTCCGTTATTTGATAAATACTCCTAATGTTATTTATTATGCCATATCCCGAAACGAGATTTTGATTATTTCTATTTTGGATACACGGCAATCTCCGGAGATGATTCGTCATACCATAGCAGAAATATTAAAACAGTCAAGATAGTTGGCATTATTTGGAAGCCGGTTCTGATGCTTCCCTAAACATAAATATGCAAATCTTAGTTTGTCCATAAACTTTTAAAATTAAGTCTTTATTTTGAGTTATTGAGTAAGCCCTCTGTTTAGGCTTCTCCTTTGAAAGCGATACTTTTGCTACAAACTAAAATGTTATGTATAACAGTGAAGGACTAAAAGATTTTATTTCAAGTACCAAACTTGGGTTCTATCAGAATTTAGTTTGAATGATGGGCAGCAGAAGTTTGCTATTCAATGCAATAATTCACTTCATTATGCCAGTGATGTTGAAGTTGAGATAACGGTAATTTATCACTTTCCAAAGATATTTAATAGTTGTCATGACTTTGTTAACACGACAGCTAATAAAATCTTTAGCTACAAGCTAATATCAAAATCAAAACGTATTAATTAGTAAAAAACGATTGGAGTGTTTTACAAGTGTCCCCGAAGGCGTATGCAATTAATAGAGTGCTTACTTCCTTTTTCACGATATGTTCAAATTTAGTGCTAACATAATAACTAACTTATATAAAATTTATGAATAAGAAAGTTTATATTGGTATGACCGCTGACATTATGCATCCCGGTCTGATCCATATCATTAATGAAGCCACCAAATATGGCGATGTAATAGTTGGTCTTTTGACAGACAAGGCCATTGCAGAACATAAGCGCCTTCCTTATCTGACATACGAGCAGCGTAAAGAAGTGGTGGAGAATATTAAGGGAGTTTCAGAAGTAATCCCTCAGGAAGAGTGGAGTTATGTTGATAATTTAAAACGTATCAGACCGGACTATATCATTCACGGCGATGATTGGAAAAACGGTCCTTTGCGTGAAATTCGTGAACAGGTATTTGAGGTAATGAATGAGCAAGGAGGAAAGGTGATAGAAATACCATATACGAAAGGTATAAATTCCTCTTCTCTTGATAAAGAGATAAAATCTATTGGAACAACTCCTGATATTCGTTTAAAAACTCTTCGCCGTTTAATAAATGCTAAACCGATTGTTCGTATTCTTGAGGCGCATGATGGGCTTTGCGGACTTATTATTGAGAATCTTGAAATCCAGAAAGGTGATAAACGTGAAGTTTTTGACGGTATGTGGTCCAGCAGTTTGACTGATTCTACCAGTAAAGGTAAACCGGATATTGAGGCCGTTGACCTTACAACTCGTTTGCAGGATTTGAATAATATCCTTGAATGTACTACTAAACCTATCATTTTTGATGGCGATACAGGTGGCAAGATAGAGCATTTTACATTCACAGTTCGTACGCTTGAACGCCATGGTATTTCTGCGATTATTATCGAAGATAAAGTAGGATTGAAAAAAAACTCTCTTTTTGGTACTGATGCAATTCAAACTCAAGATACGATTGAGGGTTTTTGTGCGAAAATAAAAGCAGGTAAGGAAGCGCAGGTTACTCAGGATTTTATGATTATTGCCCGTATTGAAAGCCTTATTGCCGGCAAACCTATGAGTGACGCTTTGGAACGCGCCTATGCTTATGTTGAAGCGGGTGCTGATGGTATTATGATTCATAGTAAAAATAAGTCCGGTGAAGATATCAAGGAATTCTGTCTTACTTTTCGTCAGAGGTATGCCCACGTTCCTATTGTTGTTGTTCCTACTACATATGATCATATTCACGAAAGCGAACTTCGTAAGTGGGGGGTGAATGTGGTAATTTATGCCAATCACATGCTTCGTGCTGCTTATCCGGCCATGATGCGGGTTGCATGTACTATTTTGGAAAACGGACGAGCTCAGGAAGTCCGTGATTTGTGCATGCCTATTAAAGAGATTTTGGAATTGATTCCTGGTACTAAATAATATATTTACAGTATGCTGAATGTCGAGAAAGTCTTTAATCTTTTTCTTGCCCACGGTGTAGATTTTTTTACCGGGGTTCCCGATTCTTTGTTGAAGAACATTTGCGCTTATATTACAGATCATGCTTCTGCTGGCAAACATATCATTGCCGCCAATGAAGGTACTGCTGTTGGTATTGCTGCAGGATATTATATGGCTTCCGGTAAACTACCTTTGGTGTATATGCAAAACTCAGGTTTGGGTAATACGGTGAATCCGCTATTGTCTCTTGCCGATGAAAAAGTTTACAGTCTTCCTATTTTATTAATGGTTGGCTGGCGCGGTGAGCCTGGAACAAAAGATGAACCTCAGCATAAAAAGCAAGGTGAGGTTACTTTGGATTTATTGGAAGCTATGAAAATTCCCTATATCATTCTTGACATGGATGAAGATGAAGCATTGGCTCAGATTCATGAAGTTATTGTGTCTGCTTATGAGAAATCTGTTCCTCATGCCATAGTGGTCCGTAAAGATACTTTTGATAAATATAAACTTCAGAAAAAGCAGAACAATGTTTATCCTTTATCTCGCGAAGATGCATTGAAGCTGGTTATAGATCATTTACACGAAACAGATATTGTCGTTTCTACTACAGGCAAGCTCTCACGTGAATTGTTTGAATACCGTGAGGTCAAAGGACATGGACACAGTCGTGATTTTCTTACTGTAGGCTCTATGGGACACAGTTCTTCTATCGCTTTGGGAATTGCTTTAAAACATCCCGAGCGTAAAGTTTACTGTCTAGACGGTGATGGTGCTTTTATTATGCATATGGGCGCTATTAGTAATATTGGCAGTCTTTCTCCTGCTAATTATTATCATATTCTTTTTAATAATGGTGCTCACGAATCTGTTGGGGGGCAGCCTACATTGGGTTTCCAACTTGATATTCCTGCAATAGCAAGAGCCTGTGGCTATCGTCATGCATTTTCTGTCACTTCAGAGTCTGAAATACAGGAAGCTTTACAACATTTACAATTGTTAGATGGTCCCGTACTGCTTGAGTTGAAGGTAAAGATTGATTCTCGTACAGATTTAGGTCGTCCTACTACTACCACACTGGAAAACAAGGAATGTTTCATGGAATTCCTCTCGCATAATGAATAAAGATAAATTTGTTATATTATCCGATATTCACGCAAATTTAACAGCGCTAAAAGCTGTCTTGTCTGACATTCAAGCACAGGGATATTTGCCGGATGCAGTTGTTATATTAGGGGATATCATTAACTACGGGATGCGTCCCAATGAAGTGATTTCAGAATTAGAGAAACTTTCCTACCCTGTAGTTGTAAATCTGATGGGAAATCACGAAAAGGCTTTGCTTGATGGTGATTTGAGCCATTTTTCTACGGAACGTGGTAAACAAATGCTTCAATATACTTCTTCTATTCTGAGCGAAGCCTCTCTTTTATACATAAAAGAAAATATGATTTCAACAGGATTACATGCAATAGAGTGTCAGGGCAAGCATCTATTGTTTCTTCATGGGAGTATAAATGATGTTTTTTGGGGAAAATTAGGACCTGATGCCTTTTCCAATATTTATTATCGTAATTATGACTATGTTTTTTCGGGGCATACCCATCTTCCTCATAATATGTCATGTTTTTATCCGGATGAATGTCCTCGCTTGCGTAATAAGAAAAAAACAGTTTTCATAAATCCCGGTTCTGTAGGACAACCACGCAATCAAAATCCTTGTGCCCAATATGTTTATTTTGAACTATCGACAGGCAAGGTACATTATAATGCGGTAAAGTACGATGTTGAAGCAGAATATCGACTATATCCGGATTTTTTGGATGTGTTTTATAAGGAACGTTTAATTCTTGGAGTTTAAATTGGATATGAAGAATTTATATGTAATAAGCGGCGTTACCGGTATGACCGGTAATGAACTTGCCCGTCAACTTTTGAATGACGGGCATACTGTTATTGGCTTTGACAACTTTTTTGCAAGTTCTATAGATGCTGTGCAAGATATTGTGAACAATAAGAATTTTCTTTTCTATGAGTATGATTTGAATAATGTGGAGCAAATGTCTGAAATATCTCGTTTAGTCGGGAGGATTCAGCAGGATTATGCAAGGACTATATATATTAATTGTGCGGCCGTAGTACATACAGAACATTTTTATGAGGTTGAGCATACATTTACAACAAATGTCGTATCCATGCGCTCTTTTTTGCAACAGGCAATTTCTGTACATGCCGATACTTATATCAATTGTTCTACTTCGGAAGTTTATTCCATGCAATCCTGGAATGAATGCGGTGGAGTAAAGGAAGATGATTTTTTGCTGCTTGCCACAGCTGAGCACAGTCAGAGAACCAGCTATGCCGTAGGGAAATTACTTACCGAATTCTTTATGAAAGATGCGGTGGATAAAGGGCTGATAAAAGGTTGTTCCATTCGTTTTGCCAATGTTTATAGTAATCATGAGCGTTTTGCCAAACACATAATTCCTCATATCATAGATAGTTTATCGAAAACCGGTGAGGTTATATTATTAGAAAATTCAAAAAAGAATATGCGTTCTTTCCTGCATAATATAGATAGCTGTCGTGCAGTTTTAGAGTTGATGGCTTCTACCTCTGCATTGGACGGTACAGTTTATAATGTAGCTACGGATGAAGAAGTTTCAATTATTGATTTAGTGAAGCTGATAGCCGATAAGTTGAATATTGCCGAACCTATAATAAAGTTTGAGGGGTATCGCGCTTCTGATCCGGAACGTAGGATATTGGATACTGATAAAATTCGCAAACGTACAAACTGGAAACCTGTAGTTTCATTATCGGAGGGGTTGGATATGTGTGTACAAAATCTTTCTAAATACAGATGAAAGCTTTAATAATAACAGTAGCGGGCACAGCTACCCGATTCAATAAGGATACTTCTCGAGATACCTTGAAGTGTCTTTATTTTCAGGAAAATCCTCGATACTCATTGCTTTATCAGATTTTGGATAAAGCCCGTAGTCTTGACAAATATATAATTGTAGGCGGATATTTGTTTGAAGAACTGTCCGCTTTTATAAATTGTAATTTGCAGGAATTCAAAGATAAGATAGAGTTGGTCTATAATTCTCATTATGAAGATTACGGATCGGGATATAGTTTGATAAAAGGAATAGAGGCTGTTCCATCGGAATGTGATGAAGTAATATTTGTGGAAGGAGATCTGTTTTATGATGGAGGTAGCTTCGAACAGGTTATTTCTTCAAACAACAATGTTATTACAGCTAACCGTGAATTTATTACTTCCCGAAAATCCGTCGTTTTATATGTAGATATGAACGGTCATATACATTATCTTTATGATACCAAGCATTTGTCGTTAGAGATTGCAGAACCGTTTCAAGCCATATATAATTCGGCACAAATCTGGAAGTTCCTTTCTGTCGAGAGATTATCAGGAGTCATAAGAAACCTGACTCCAACCCAAATTCGTGGTACTAATCTTGAAATTATTCAAGGTTATTTTGGAAGTTTACCTTTAGATACTATGCAGTTTGTCCCTGTTGATACATGGTATAATTGTAATACTGTATCTGATTATAATATTGTTTATTCATTAATAAAACAACATGAAATCAATAAATGAGAAATTGGCTTTGCTACAGGCCAAAATGAAAACTGATACTCCCGTAACTATTATGATAATAGGCTTGGGCAGTGTAGGAGTGTACTTGTTAGATTATTTGATAAGCCTGTCTGACAAGCGCTTGCACATAGTGGTTGCAGGTCGTAATGCAGAGAAAATGCAGAAGGATGTCAATATTGTGAGAACGGCAGCTGCTATTCGCGGTCAGTTACGAAGCAAGATAGATGTGGAGGCAGATTGTAATTTGGAAGACGTTTCATCTATAGCATTATGTTTAGACAAATGGCATCCTGATTTTATAATTAATAGTAGCCGTGTTTATTCGGGGTTAAAGTATGGAAGCCTTTCTTGGAATAATTTGCGTGCTTATGGAATTTGGACTCCTTTGTCCATTCGTTATGCCCGTAATATTATGAAAGCGTATGAAGCGGCAGACTGCAATGCTATATCTATAAATACTTCTTATTCAGATGCCGTAATTCCTTGGCTGAAATCAGCAGGGAATGCCTATTTTGATTTTGGAAGCGGTAATTTGAATCATTTGATTCCGAGAATGAAATTTTACATTGCTGATAAATATGGAATAGAGAATCTGAATGAGATTGATATTACATTGTGCGTAAGTCATTTTCATGATGTTGTGATTAGTAAGGAAGGGCATTCCGAAGGGGTTGATATATTGTTGGATGTTCGCTATCGGGGTGATTCTCTGCCTATAGATAAGGATGCTTTATTAAAAGCTTGTATGATTCCTATGCCTGTTGACCAAAAGCGTAATATGATGAATGCTTCCAGTAATTTCAATATCATATATTCCATATTGGATGCTATTTCTAATAAAAAGAAGGTGAAAATTCATACTCCTGGAGTAAACGGTGAAATAGGTGGTTATCCCTATATAATTGATGCTACCGGTTCGGTAGCAACGTCATATTTTGACACATCTATCTTTTCTATGGAAAAGATGCGTATGATTAATAGAGAGTCTATTTATCTGGATGGAGTTGCGGATATAAAAGAAGGTAATCTTTATTATACACCGGAATTGGTGGAAAAAGTGAAGAACGTTTGGGGTAAAGATTTGCCGTTAGAGGTTCATTTTAATGATATTGATGAAGTAGGACAATATATTATTGACAATATAATAAAGCCAGCTACTAACTGTTGATATGTCAGAGGGAGAGGGAAGGAAAACGGCATCAGGAGTTCTATGGAGTGCAATAGAACGTTTCTCTGTGCAAGCAATCCAATTGATTTTAAGTGTCATCATAGCTCGTTTGGTTCAGCCATCGGATTATGGTTTGATTGCTATGCTTTCTATTTTTATGGCTATAGCTCAGACTTTTATTGATTGTGGCTTTTCTAATGCTTTGATACATAAACAACAACGGACGAATATTGATTATTCTACAGCTTTTTATTTTAATGTTTTAATAGGAGTTGTTGTGTATGCAATATTATATGTAAGTTCCCCTTTTATAGCCTCATTTTATAGTGAGCCAAGGCTTGAATTACTAACTAAAGTTATCAGTTTGAATTTAATAATTAATTCATTATCGATAGTTCAGATTACGAAACTAACGGTAGATATGAATTTTAAATTGCAAGCTATTATTTCTTTGGCAGCTGTTGTTGTAAGTGGTGGAGTTGGTGTTTATTTGGCTTATACAGGTTATGGGGTATGGACTTTAGTGGTTCAAACTTTGCTTAACAATATGCTAAATGTTGTTCTACTATGGTGTTGTGTCAGATGGTTTCCTTTGTTATCTTTTTCTTTGAAATCTTTTAAAGAGTTGTTTAATTTTGGTTCTAAACTATTGCTGTCAGGATTATTGGAAACTATATATACCAATCTGTATACATTGGTTATTGGTAAAAAATTCTCGGCAGACCAGGTCGGCTTTTACAATAGGGCTTTCGTCTTTTCTCAATTACCGTCATATAATATAACTTTCATTATAAATAGGGTTATTTATCCTTTATTGTGTGCTCAGCAGGAAAAACCGGAAATATTGAAGCAACATTACATACATTATTTAAGATTGACTTGCTTGCTGATATTTTCTTTAATGATTGGGTTATGCTGTTTGGCCGACCCGATTATAAATATAGTTTTAACAGATAGGTGGAGTCCTGCTGCTGTGTTATTGCAGTTGTTATGTATTGCCTATATGTGGTATCCTGTGATAAACTTCAACTATTTAGTATTGAATGCAGTAGGACGTACGGATTATGTTTTGAAATCCGAAGTTTTAAAAAAAATCAATTCTGTAGCTGTATTGCTGTTAACCATTCCATTGGGGATAAAAGCTATGTGTGCAGGAATTGCAGTAAGTTTACTTTTCAATGTTTTTGTCGGTATGTTTTTCACCTCTAAGGTTATATCTCTGTCTATGCGAGAACAGTGGAAAGAGTTGCTGCCGGTTTTAACGATTTCAGTATCAATGGGTATATTTATATATGGAGTGGGATTGCTAATAGATAATGCATATGCAAAAGTGGCGATAGAGATTCCTATAGCTGTGCTTTTTGTATTGGCAGGATTATTCATATTTAAATTTAGAGAAAGTATTATATTGGTAAATTACAGCAAAAAAATAATCTGTTATGTCAAAAGTAGAAGATAATAATTGGGTATTCG
Source organism: Bacteroides sp. 2201st1_D9_2201SCRN_220225 (assembly GCF_040928965.1). Classification (NCBI taxonomy): domain Bacteria; kingdom Pseudomonadati; phylum Bacteroidota; class Bacteroidia; order Bacteroidales; family Bacteroidaceae; genus Bacteroides; species Bacteroides sp. 2201st1_D9_2201SCRN_220225. The sequence goes on from NZ_JBCODG010000015.1 coordinate 74,224, forward strand.
AAGAAAAGGAAGAAAAAGATTATTCCGTTGAAATTTCATCTTTTGACAGGGTAAAACCTGTCGGGGTTTCAGGATTATTAAGAATCAAGAATGACGCGGATTTTGTTGCTGAGAGTATAGATTCCTGCATTGAGGCATTGGATGAGCTGGTGATAACATATCAGGATAGCGTAGATAATACATTGGACATAATCCTTCAAAAGAAGAAACAATATCCCGATAAGATTAGAATATATTATTATAAGCCTAAAATCTTGTCTCATGAGTTATCTGATGCGGATTATGAACTTGCTACCAGCTATTCTATGGACTCAGTGCATTTGTTAGCCAATTATTATAACTATACTTTATCTAAGGCACAATATCGTTATGCAATGAAGATTGATGCAGATCAGATATACTTTACAGATAAACTCAAGGCTTTTTGTGATTTGTATCGGTGTAAGGAGAAGGTTGCTATCTCGTTGAGTGAAAATATATCATATCAATACTATTTCTTTTTGATACGTCTTTTTGCTAAGCTCCCGTTTTTGTTTAACCGTTTTGTCGCTCCGCTTTTTTTCCCTGAAAAGTTGATGACTATGGTTGAACGTTATACAAAAAAGAAGATACAAAATGATAAGGTTATATCCTCTTTTTCTGGTCTGAATATTTTCAAATCGACTCGGATAGGAGTGGCAGCGGGTACATATGATAATGGAGTACAACCACCAATCAATGGTTCTGGCGATCATTTGATTTTCCCAATATCTGGTAAGACTTATTATCAGCCTTTATATGAAAAGGATTTAAACCGAATAGTAGAGATAATGAGAAGCTCTGAAAAAATATATTGGGGAGGATTTCTTTGGTTTCATTTACACGCCATGAGAAAAAATTACCGTAAGGAAAGATACGAACTGTATTGTAAGAATATGATTGAGTTCAATGAATTATTAAACACAAATTTTCTGTCTCTTGAAAAAAAGTACGGTTTCATAATTTCCGGTTTTATGCGCCCTGTTATCTATTCATTTCTCATTGCAGATAAAAATGATTTGAAGAAATATATATCCGATTTAAAAAACAGAATATAGAGATTCTAAAAACATTAGAAACATTAATTTTAAAGTAAAGAAAATATGCGCTTTTTTATAACCAAAACTCTTTTTTATTTGAAAAAGTGTTATCTGTTTAAGATAATGCTTGAACCTTTCTTAAGTTATCACCGAAAATTAGTAATAGCTGAAGAGAAGGTAAAGTTCCTTGAAAACTCGGATGTTGTTTTTAATACAGTTATTCAGCTTCTTAAAAAGAATGGAATACATGTTTGGCTTGACTTTGGGACTTTATTGGGGGCTTATCGTGATTCTGACTTTATAAAAAATGATTTTGATATGGATTTTGGAGCATTTGGTACTGATTATGATAAAATAAAAACACTTATGCAGGAAAACGGCTTCACTTCTGTACGAGAATTTTTTATTGCAGGGCATGAATATGGGAGGGAATTGACCTATAGATATAAGGATGTCAATTTTGATTTCTTTTTTTATTATAAAAAAGATGATACAGACAATCTATATACATATACTTTCAGTTGTCCACCAAATATTTTATTGGAAAAAGGTATTGAGTTACCGGCTATTGTGGCAGAGATAAAAACGCCGTGTAAGGGATTTACTGAGATGAATTTTAAAAATACCATTGTGCAAATACCGGCAAATACAGATGAGTACTTGAAGGCTAATTATGGTGAAGGCTATATGACTCCAGATCCTAATTTTAATTATGTAACAGACTCTCCCAATCTAACTTGGTATTCTCAAGAAGAAATATCGGCTAAGTGTATAATATATAATTAAATATTCAATGGAATTATCTATTGTCATTCCTATATACAATGTAGAGGCATATATAGGCCGATGTTTGGATAGTGTTTCTAAAATTTTTGGCTTGGGTTTAGCTTGTGAGGTAATAATAGTCAATGATGGAACGCCTGATGGAAGTATGGCTATAGTAGAAGACTATGCAAAAAAATATCCTCACATAAAGATTATAAACCAAGATAATCAAGGCCTGGGTGAAGCAAGAAATGTCGGTTTACGGCACGCTTGTGGAGAATATGTTTATTTTTTGGATAGTGATGATACTATTAAAGCTGAGAATTTGGTTACTCTTTTTCGTAGTGGGTACAATTCTCTTCCAGATGTTCTTGTAGGCAATTATTCTAATATTGTAGAGGGCGAAAACAGGCATTATCTACCTGCTATAATCGAGGAGCAAAGTCGTGTTTATACCGGTGAAGATTATTTTAACCGGTATTACGTAAAATCTATCAATATTTTGGTTGTACAAGGTATTTATAAAAAGAGTTTTCTGCTGGATAATAACCTTTTTTTTACAAAAGGTATTTTTTTTGAAGATGTAAATTGGATGCCTAAAATGTTATTGCATGCTAATGCTATATATTATAAAAACATCTGTATTTATAATTACTACTTGAGGCAAGGCTCTATTATTCGTTCGGAATATACGTTGAAGAAATTTCATGATATATTGTTTATAGCGGAGGACTTGTTAAAATTGAGTAGTAAAAAACTTCGTAGGAAGACTCAAAAAAACATAGGATATTTGGCCATTGTCGGGACAAGTGTTTCGATAGGAAGAATTCTAAAAGACAATAGCCTGACTGTTTCTGACAGGAAAAGCATTGATAGAATTTTCGGATGGGATACCTGCCATTATTTTTATATTCATATATATCTGTGGTTTTATAAAGCTTTTCCTGTTTGGGTTCAAAAAGTTCTGAAATCAAAATATAGTAATTAAAAAAATATCGGTCAATACGATTGCTCTTTATAGAAAATGTTTTCATTTTTGATTTATAATATCATATTATTAAATTCTATTGCTTGTGGATATATTGCAGAATTCAGCAACAATAGGAGTCATCGCATATTGGCTCGTTGGTTATTTTTCTTTACTTTATTTGTTCCTGCTGCAATAAGATACGAGGTTGGTTATGATTATGGGAATTATTCAGAAATATACAATAATTTGGTTGATGCCTATATTGATGAACCAGGTTTTTTGTTGTTGCAAAATTCGGCCCGTTATCTTGATTTAGAGACACAATGGATTTTTATATTGACCTCTTTCGTAATGTATTTTCCTATATCTTTTTGTATTGGGAGAAAAAGCTTTTTTCTAATAAGTTCTTTTTATACTCTGTATGTATATATTGATAGTTTATCTTTTGTTCGTCAATTTTTGGCTGTAACATTCTTAATATGTGCGTTATATTATTATTTATATTCAGACAATAAACTTAAGACATATTTATACGGTATCTCATCCTTGTTATTTCATTTCTCTGCGTTATTTGCATTACTCACTTATCCTTTTAAGAAATTCAAACTAGGCAAGCCGATTTATATCTATGGACTGATATTTATTTTTTATATACTTGTTGTTAAATTTAACTTTATTAATGTGATTTTCACAGTTGCAATGCTATTGATACCCCGTTACGGAGGTTATATGAATACAGACTGGAATTCGGAGGTTGAAATAGGCAGTGGCTTGGGAGTCCTAATTCGACTGTCAATACCTTTTGTTATATTCTTTTTCAGAAAGAAACTATTGGAACAGAATCCTAAAAATCTGTATCTTATATTATTAAATTTAGTTTATGTAATTGTCAATATTCTGACTATAAAGGTACAGATCTTCGGACGTTTAAATACTTTATTCCTCTTTGTGGCTTTGTTCAATATGGCAGCTTTGTATCAGTTGGATTCGAAATATAGGAAACTGGTGGTCTTTTCATTATTTTTATTGTCTGTTTTCTTCTTTGAACGAAATATATTGAATGTGTACCCATACCAGACTATTTTCGGACAATTACTTATTCATTAAAGATTTATTAAAATGCATCCTTTTTTTTCCGTTATAATCCCTTGCTATAACTCTTCCAATTTGATGCAGCGTTGCCTTGCTTCATTGGAAAAGCAAATATTTGCAGACTTTGAGGTTATTTTTATTGACGATTGTTCCACAGACAATACTTATGATTTTTTGCGGACCTTTTGTGAACAGACCAAATTAAATACTCATTTGATACGAATGGAGAAGAATGGTGGTCCGGGTAAGGCAAGAGAAGCGGGAGTTCTTGCCGCTAAAGGAGCATACGTAACATTTATGGATAGTGACGACTGGTATGAAAAATGCTTTTTGGAGAATATTTATCAAAAGCTGTCAACAGATGATTATGATATGATTTTTTTCGACTTTTATCGGAATTATAAAAGTGGTAAAAAGAAGCATATACAGTGTACCCGCTTTTTGGATGAAGCGCGTTCCATTAAAGATTATGTAGCTATAGCTTTTGATTCTTTGTGTGCACTTGTCGTAAAATCGGACATTATAAAGAAAATCAAGTTACCCTCGTTATATAACTCGGAGGATGCAGCAGCCGTTCCATTATTAATATCTTTATCACATAAAGTTACATATATTCCTACTCCGTTTTATAATTATCTATATCGTGAACAGTCTCTTTCCACTTCTCAAAACAAACGTATTTATCAAGGTTTTGTAGATGCTTTTACTTTCATATATGAAAATGTTTCGGTTGAGTTTGAAGAAGAAAAAACATATAGAGGTATTCATTTGGTTTTATACGGTGCTGTATTTAAGGCAATAGATGCAGGAGTAAATGAAAAAGTTGTTAAGGACATTATATGCAGTTTTGAAAGAAAAATACCTCAGTGGTATGAAAATAAATATATAAAGCTTTTACCATTAAGAAAACGTTGCTTTTTATATTTATTGAGAAAACGCCGTTTTTATATGCTACATCTGTACGTTACAATGCAAAGATTACTTTTAAATTTAAAATAACAAATACATTTATATTCTGAAAACTAATGATAACTTCCTCTATTGTTCTTTATAAGACAGCAAAAGATGAATTGAATACGGTTGTTTCCAGTGTATTGGATAGCTGTATTTCCTTTCTCTATCTGATAGATAACTCCCCTAATAGGGAACTGGAAAGTTTTGTCGCAAAATTTGATAAAAAGAGAGTTTTTTATGTCTTTAACGACCGGAATCTGGGATACGGTGCAGGGCATAACATCGCCATTCGCGAAGCTATAAGGAAAAATGCTTGTTATCATATTGTTTTAAATCCTGATATAAAGTTTAAGGCTGATGCTGTCACGAAAATTTGTGAATACATGAATCATAACCCCGATGTGGGGCAGGTTATGCCCAAAATCCTTTATTCAGACGGTAACATCCAGTATCTATGTAAGTTGTTGCCTTCTCCAATGGATTTGTTTGGGAGACGTTTTATTCCTATAAAGAAATATAAGGAGAAACGTGCTTATAAATATGAATTGCATGCTATGGGGTATGACAAAATAATGGAGATTCCGGTGCTGTCCGGATGCTTCATGTTTATGCGAGTAGATGTTTTAAAAAAGGTAGGTGGTTTTGATGAACGTTTTTTTATGTATTCTGAGGATGTTGATTTATGCCGTAGAATAGGAGAGGTGTCTAAAACAATGTTCTATCCTATGGCATCTGTGTATCATGGATATGAAAAAGGCTCTTATAAAAGTTGGAAATTATTGAAATATCATATTTGCTCTGCTATTCAATATTTTAATAAGTGGGGATGGGTATTTGATAAAAAAAGAATACTGAGAAACAAAGAATGTCTGGATGCTTTGTCGCAAAAGAAATAGAAAAGAAAAACGTATAGGCTTGTTTATCTGAATAATAACCGTATCTTTGCGAAAAAACACACAGAGCCATGAGTGAAGCGAAAACCTATAAAAAACAAGAAGTATCGGAAGATTATGTAGCCGAACCAATGGCAATGAAATACTCTACGGTGGCGGAATATGCAGGCTATTTGAATGATGATATTCTTGTGGACGCCATAAAATATACGCAAACGGCCCGTGAAAAGGGGCAGATGATTCCGAACGGGGAAGTGTATGGTTTGTTGGCCGGGAGAATGGGATGGAAGTAGTTTTTGAGGAGAGCTGAAATAGATTCAAAAAGTATTCAAGAAAGACTCAAAAAATATTCAAGAAAGGGTCGTATCATCACTCCCCAAACGGAGTTTGATACGACCCTTTCATGTTGTTATAGCTACAATCCGTAAC
>NZ_JBCODG010000016.1:0-78351 GCF_040928965.1 Bacteroides sp. 2201st1_D9_2201SCRN_220225
TTTCAGCTCTATTTGTTTGATGAGCAGGATGTCCACTTCCACCATCATGTTCATCGTCTTCAGCAGATTCTCCGAGAAATTGCGCTTCTCGAGGAAAAAGGGGTAGAAGCCGTGGTGCATATAGTCTTGAAAATAGTCCAGCGGGCGTACTTTGGACAGAATGCCTTTGGCTATCTGTTCGTGGTTGCTCAGGATTTCTTCCAGTGAGTAGGCGTGGAACTTCATGTCGGTCTGCAGGTTCAGATACTCACGGAAGGAGAAACCGCGCAGGTTATAACTTTTCGCAATGTCGCGCAACTCCAGATTTTCCTCTTTCAGGCGCATCACGGACGAGCCGGTGAATACAATCTTCAGATTGGGAAAACGGTCGTAGCACAGGCGCAGCTCCTTGCTCCAGTCGGGGTGCTTGAACACCTGGTCTATCAACAATACCTTTCCGCCGCGGCGCTGGAATTCGTAAGCGAAGTCCACCAGGCTGTGACCGGAGAAGTAAAAGTTGTTCATGTTGATAAAGAGGCAGGAGCGGTCGGTACCGAATTTCTCTTTGGCATATTGCAGCAGGAATGTGGTCTTGCCTACGCCTCGGGTGCCTTTGATACCGATAAGACGGTCGTTCCAGTCAATCTCATCCATGAGGTCGCGGCGAACGGGGGCATTTGTATGCTCTACCAGATAAGCGTGTGTTCGGTAAAATGCTTCCATGCTTTAAATTCGGTTTATCGGGCGACAAATATACGCCTTTTTTATAGAATTGCAAAGTAGAGATAGCAAAATATCTTATTTCATAGTTAAGTTTTATATATTTGTATGCTGTTCTTTTTCTCTGTAAGTTTGCAGTTCCGAATAATTATGAACTATAATCGATGGAACTATATCTTTTCAATCCGGATTCAGACCTTGCGCTTGCCAATAACGAAGCGAACTACATAGCCCCGGCTTCCGCCCGCCGTATGGCGCAGGACATGGCTTTGCTGCCGATATGGTATGCCGCTCCGGGCAGTGCGGTACTGGCGCCTTCCGCTTACAATGCGGATTTCTTGAAGCGGATGCGGGAACTCTTCGGGTTGCAGGTGCAACTGGTCACCGAGCCTGAGTTGCCCGATTATGCCGAAGCCCGAATTGTGCCGTGGGGCTGGAATCCTGCCATCCGCAGGTTCTTTCTGAAAGGGGGAGTTCGTGAAGACAGACTGCCTTCTCCCCGGCTTCTTGCGGAATACAGGCTGCTCTCTTCCCGTCTGCAGGCTGTGGCGGTGACCCGGCGCATGACGGACCGCTATCCCGAATGCACCTGCGGCGAACATACGCTCCTAAACAATATTGCGGATTGTGAACGCACGGTGAATGCAATGCACGCCTGCCTGCTCAAAGTACCCTGGTCGGGTAGCGGAAAGGGGCTGAACTGGTGTCTGCATGGGTTTACGAAGCCCGTCTCCAATTGGTGTGAACGGGTTTTGAGAGAGCAGGGGTGTCTTACGGCAGAACCCATATATAATAAGGTGAAGGATTTTGCCCTTGAGTTCTATTCGGACGGACAGGGCGAAGTGCGCTTTGCGGGCTATTCCGTGTTCTCCACCAATGAGCATGGCGCCTATACGGGCAATCTGCTTGCATCGGACGGACAGATAGAGGAAAGTATCGCATGCTGTCTGCCCCTTGAGAAGTTGACGGGTATACGCGAAGCGCTGCGTGCGGAATTGGCCTCAATCTATGGGAACACGTATACCGGTTATCTGGGAGTGGATATGATGGTTTGCCGGTCAGACAAGGAGAACGGATATCGTGTACATCCTTGCGTGGAGATAAATATGCGTATGAATATGGGTGTTGTAGCCCGCTTGTTTTACGACAGGTTTGTGGCTCCCGGCAGTAAGGGATGTTTTGCTGTTGAATACGTTCCCGATAATGAAACATTGCGTGCACGGCACGAACAGGATATGCACGATTATCCGTTAATGGTGGAGCAGGGCAGACTTGCTTCCGGTTATTTGCCGTTAGTGCCCGTTACGGGTAAAAGCTGTTACAGAGCGTATGTCCGGATATGATTCTTGCTGTTGATGCATATTTCAAGTGGCTGGTACCTGATGTACCTGCCGCTTGGTACGTCAAGTACCTTACTAAGGTACACGTCCTACCATGGTAAGAAACACGTCGTACCACAGTCAGGTACGAGACGTACCAAATGAGGAATTCTTTTGGTACATGCATCCTTTTGACTATAAACGCATTGCCTTTGTGTTTCCTATTGGCAGATGGGACTTTCGTTGCCGCAACGGTCTACGGCGGTAACTGCAAAGTATTTCCGGGTGTTCCAGGGGCGGATAGGGGCATATATGTATTCGGTTCCCTGTATGCGTTGCGCCAGTATATTTTCCGGGTTGGCGGTATCTACGGGATACGTATCGGAACCGTAGACTACATAGGTCGGCGCATTCCGTTTATCGTTGTCAGTGGCGGCTTGCCAGGTGATTTTCCAGTATCCGTCGGCCAGCTTCCCGACGTTGAGTTGCGTGGGGGCGGTTGGCGGCACATTGTCTATCCACGGCATGGCGGGTTGCATGGCGGGGGCGGTATAGTAGTTCTCTTGAAGTATGTCATACAACCCCTGCGTATTGTCCATAAGGTACTTCACGCGGTAGTGGCCTTCGCCCGCCAGGCCGTGTGCACGGGTGAAGTTTATCTGCCGTTCCACTTCGTCCACAGTCCAGTTGCCTTCGCCGGGGTCGAGGAAGTAGATGCCCAGTCCGGGAATAATCTGCCGGCCGTTGCTTTGCTCCTGCCAGTCGAGGGCGAAAGGATAGAAGCCGTTGCCGCGGAAGTACATCATAGGATATATCTGGTCCTGTATGCCTTCGCCCAGCCAGCCTTGTACGTCCTGATAGACGGTGTGGAACGCATTCCAGCCGCGCGACGGATAGCGGGCGGTGTCGCGGTACTTACCCACGGGGCAGGTGCTCACCTTTACCCAGGGCTTCAGCGCCTTGACGCCTTTATAGAGATAACGGACTATTTCCGTGATATTGTCACGCCGCCATTGCGCGAGGTCGCGTCCGTTGCCGTACTTCTTATAGGTATAGCTGTCGGAGAAGCGCAGGGCATGTTCGGGGTAGCGCAGGTAATCGAAATGCACGCCGTCCACATCGTAACGTTCCACGACTTCGCGGACAAGGCTCATCAGGTATTCTTTGGTCTGCGGATGTCCGGGATTGAGGAAATACTCGCGTTTATAAGGTACGCAGATAGCGGGTTTGCGTTTGGTGACCGATGCCTTGCCGAGGGCGGCGACATGCTTGCGGTTGCCTAAAGGAATGGTCACCATCCAGGCGTGGCATTCCATACCGCGTTTGTGGCATTCGGCTACGGCAAAGGCAAGCGGGTCGTAGCCGGGGTTGCCGTCGGTTTTTCCTGTCAGGATGGAGTTATAAGGCTCGATGGACGATTTGTAGAGCACATCGCCCCGCGTACGGGTCTGAAACAGTACGGTGTTGAAGTTGGCGGCTTTCAGTTTGTCCAGTATCTCTACGAGTTCGTCCTGCTGCTTGCGGATGCTCTCGGGCGTGGTGGCGCGGGTGCGGGGCCAATCCAGTCCGTAGACGGCGGTGACCCATGCGGCACGTACCTCGTGCTTGGGCGGCCGCTGGGCGGCAAGGGGAAGAAGACAGAAGATATATAATAGTATAAGGCTTGATTTCTTCATGTTGCTGTCTTGTTTTCGGTAAATGATGATTTCTCCTCTACGGTGAAACAAATTCCTTTTTACTTCTTTATTTCTGTTATATTTCACGGCGAAGATACGTAAATCACCTGATAAAATTGCGTAGTTTAGTTAGAAACCGTTACATTTGCATACATAAAATACATTATTAACACTTGCTGTATATTAAACATTAGCACGCCATGATTACATTTACGCTCTGCCTGCTGGCGTTGGTTGCAGGTTATTTCATCTACGGACGCTTTATAGAACACGTATTCGGACCGGACGACCGCAAGACTCCTGCTATTACCAAAGCCGACGGGGTGGACTATATCCCGCTGCCTACGTGGAAAATCTTTATGATACAGTTCCTGAATATCGCAGGCCTGGGACCTATCTTCGGTGCAATCATGGGAGCGAAATTCGGTTCGGCATCCTATCTGTGGATAGTGTTCGGAAGTATTTTTGCCGGAGCGGTGCACGACTATTTTGCAGGAATGCTTTCGTTGCGCAACGGGGGCGAGAGCCTGCCGGAGATTATAGGCCGTTATCTGGGCGTGACTACCAAGCAGGTGATGCGCGGATTTACCGTTGTCCTGATGATACTTGTGGGAGCCGTGTTTGTGGCAGGCCCTGCCGGACTGCTTGCCAGCCTGACGCCGGAAACGCTGGACACTGTTTTCTGGATTGTGGTGGTCTTTATCTATTATATACTTGCCACCTTGCTGCCGGTGGATAAGATTATCGGCAAGATATATCCGCTGTTTGCCATTGCGCTGCTGTTTATGGCGGTGGGCATTTTGGTTATGCTCTACGTGAAGCATCCGGCATTGCCGGAAGTATGGGACGGATTGCAGAATACCCATCCCAACGCTTCGGCGCTGCCTGTATTTCCCATTATGTTTGTCAGTATCGCGTGCGGGGCTATCAGCGGTTTTCATGCCACGCAAAGCCCCTTGATGGCACGCTGCATGACGAGCGAGCGCCATGGACGTCCCATATTCTACGGAGCCATGATTACCGAAGGCATCGTGGCCCTTATCTGGGCTGCCGCCGCTACTTGCTTCTTCCATGAAAACAGAATGGCGGAGACGAATGCCGCCGTCATTGTGGATGCCATTACGAAAGACTGGTTGGGAACAATCGGAGGCGTACTGGCTATACTGGGTGTGATTGCAGCCCCCATTACCAGCGGCGATACCGCTTTCCGTTCGGCACGGCTTATCGTTGCAGATTTCCTGGGGATGGAACAAAAAACGATGCGCCGCCGTTTATATATCTGCATTCCGATGTTTTTGGCTGCTATCGGACTGTTGCTGTATAGCCTGCGCGATAAGGACGGTTTCGATATGATATGGCGTTACTTTGCATGGGCCAACCAGACCTTGTCTGTCTTTACCCTATGGGCTGTCACAGTGTATCTGGTGCGTGCGAGGAAGTTGTATTTCCTGACGCTGATACCTGCCCTTTTCATGACCTGCGTCTGTACAACGTATATCTGTATAGCGCCCGAAGGTTTCGGCCTGTCGCATCCGGCATCCTACGGCATAGGAGCAGCCGGTGTGGCGATAGCTTTGGTATGGTTCGTGCTATGGAAGAAAAGACAAACAGACTAAAAAACTCTTAAACCGATGAAGAAACTCAAGAAATCTACCGGGCTGACCGTAGCCCTGCTTATTTATGTTTCTGCCACTGCGGCGTATTTCCTGCCGCGCAATACGGAAATCAGCAATACGGAGAAATATGTAACCGTAATCGCTTCGTATGTCATCGTACTGGCGTTGTGGCTGGTGCTGCGCAAAAAAGAGGAGTTGCAGCGTAAGCGCCGTGAAGAAGATAAAATAGAACGAAAATAATTATTCACTTAAAAACGAAAACAAGATGAGAAGACTTGCATTGATCGTATGCCTGCTTATTGGCACAGTGGCTGCCCACGCGCAGTTTGAAAAAGGAAAGTGGTTCGTCAACCCTTCCGTTACCGGACTTAATTTTTCCTACAATACGGAAACGGATAAGGCTCATTTCGGTCTTGAGGTCAAGGGCGGTGCTTTTTTAATCGATAACGTGGCTTTGCTGCTGGATGCCGGCGCTACATGGCAAGGCGGCGGAACGGATGTCTATACGTTGGGTGTGGGCGGACGTTACTATTTCAACAAAATTGGCGTATTTCTGGGAGCTGATGTAAACTTGAACCGTTACAACTGGGACGGTGGCGATAAAACCCGTTTCGGCTTCGGCATGGAGGGCGGTTATGCTTTCTTCCTGTCGCGTACGGTCACTATCGAGCCTGCCGTTTATTGGGATATAAATAAAGACCGTTCGGAGTTCGGTCTGAAAGTGGGATTCGGTTTCTACTTCTAAAAAAGAAAAAGCTCTTTTTGCACAATATCTGATTTCGTCTCCTAAGATGGTTTGTTTCGTCTTAGGAGACGATTTTTTGTTTCGTGAGATGAAAAAACATCCCGTAAGACGGATTAATCTATCTTACGGGATGTTTCTGACGGAATTGTACGTTTGGTTATTGTAGTTTTTCTCTTAGGAACTGCCCTGTGTAGCTTGCCGCACATGCCGCCACTTCTTCCGGTGTACCGGTTGCCACGATATAACCGCCTTTGTCTCCGCCTTCGGGGCCAAGGTCTATAACATGGTCGGCACACTTCACTACGTCCATATTATGCTCGATGATAACGATGGAATGGCCGCGGCGTATCAGTGCATCAAAGGCTTCCAGCAGTTTGCGGATGTCGTGGAAGTGCAGGCCGGTGGTAGGCTCGTCGAAGATGAATAGCGTAGGGTCGGCTTTCTCCATACTGAGGTAGTAGGCCAATTTTACGCGCTGGTTCTCACCGCCGGAGAGGGTAGAGGACGACTGGCCGAGTTTGATATATCCCAGCCCCACATCTTGCAGCGGTTGCAGGCGCTTTACGATTTTCTTCTGTCCGTGTGCGGTGAAGAATTCAATGGCTTGGTTAACGGTCATTTCCAGTACATCGTAGATATTGACATCATGGAATTTCACTTCCAGCGTATCTGCCTTGAAGCGTTTGCCGTGGCAGGATTCGCACTCCAGCACAAGGTCCGCCATGAACTGCATCTCTACGGTGATGGTTCCTTCGCCCTTGCACTCCTCGCAACGGCCGCCTTCACTGTTGAAGCTGAAATGGCCGGCGGTATAGCCCATTTGTTTGGCGAGGGGTTGCTCTGCCCAAAGTTTGCGTATTTCGTCGTAGGCCTTTATGTAGGTTACGGGGTTGGAACGCGAGGACTTGCCGATAGGGTTCTGGTCTACAAACTCTACGTTGCGCAGATTTCGCAGGTCTCCGCTGATAGAGGCAAACTCGCCCGGTCGGTCGGTGCATTCGTCCAGTTCGCGTTTGAGGGCGCGGAAGAAGATATCGCGCACCAGTGTGCTTTTACCGGAACCCGATACGCCGGTGACTACGGTCATTACATTGAGCGGAAAGCGTACGTCCACGCCTTTCAGATTGTTCTCGCGGGCGCCTGTGATTTCAATATACTGATTCCACGGGCGACGGCTTTCGGGCACGGGAATGGTTTCCTCGCCCAGAAGATAACGCACGGTGTAGCTGTTGCTGTCTTTTTGCAAATCTTTCATGTCTCCCTGGTAGACAACCTCGCCGCCCCGACGTCCGGCCTTGGGACCGATGTCGATGATATAATCGGCGGCCCGGATGATTTCTTCGTCATGTTCCACCACGACCACCGTATTGCCCAACTGTTGCAGTTGGCGCAAGACGTGTATCAGCTTGTCCGTGTCGCGGCTGTGAAGTCCGATACTCGGTTCGTCCAGAATGTAGAGACTGCCCACAAGACTGCTTCCCAGGGAAGTTGCCAGATTGATACGCTGGCTTTCACCGCCGGACAGCGAATTGCTGAGGCGGTTCAGGGTGAGGTATCCCAAACCTACATCCAGCAGGAAGCGGATGCGGTTGTTGATTTCTATAAGGATGCGGCGGGCAATGTCGGCATCATGCTTGTCCAGCTTCAGGTTGTCGAAGAACACTTTCAGTTCGGTAATGGGCAGGTCTACCAGTTCGGAGATGCTGCGTCCGCCCACCCGTACATAACCGGCTTCGGGCTTCAGCCTTGTACCGTGGCATTTGGGACAAAGGGTTTTGCCGCGATAACGCGCCAGCATAACGCGGTATTGTATCTTGTACTGGTTTTCCTGCAACATTTTAAAGAAAGCATTGATACCCTCGAAGTAGCGGGTTCCGTCCCACAGCATGCGGCGCTGTTCGTCTGTCAACTGGTAGTAGGGAGTGAAAATGGGGAAGCCGGCTTTCTCCGCACCGCGTATCACCATGTCTTTCCATTCGCCCATTTTCTCGCCGCGCCAGCACACCACGGCGCCGTCGTATACGGAAAGGGAGCGGTTGGGGATGACGAGATGTTCGTCGATGCCCACGACACGTCCGAAGCCTTCGCATTCCGGACATGCGCCGATGGGGGAGTTGAACGAGAACATCTGGTCGTTGGGCTCTTCAAACGTAATGCCGTCCGCCTCGAACTTGGTACTGAAACGGTACAGGCTGGTAGTGCCGTCCGGTTGGTAGAAACGCAGCAGGCAGGCTCCGTCACCCTCGTACATGGCGGTTTCGGCGGAGTCGGTGAGGCGGCTGACGGCATCTTTCTCGCCGGAAACCGTCATGCGGTCTACCAATAGGAATACGGTGTCACCGTCTTTAGGCTGATACTCGTCAATGCGCACCATTTCTCCGTTCACTTCCAGTCGGTTGAACCCTTGCTTCAAGTCTATTTCCAGTTGCTGCTGCAAAGTACGTCCTTCGCGGAGCAATATCGGGGTGAGCACGGTATAGCGTGTTCCCTCAGGTTGCCGGAGCATGCAGTTCACGATGTCCTCGGTGGAGTGTTTCTTTACCTCCTGTCCGCTGACCGGACTGAAAGTCCGTCCCACACGGGCATAGAGCAGGCGCAGGTATTCGTAGATTTCGGTAGAAGTGCCTACGGTGGAACGGGGATTGCGGCTGCTTACTTTCTGCTCAATGGCAATGGCAGGGGGGATACCCTTGATGAAATCGCATTCGGGCTTACTCATACGTCCCAAAAACTGGCGGGCGTAACTGCTGAGGCTTTCCACATAGCGCCGTTGCCCCTCGGCATAGAGTGTATCGAATGCGAGCGAGGACTTGCCGGAACCGGACAGTCCGGTTATGACGACCAGTTTGTTGCGGGGAATTTCCACATCAATATTTTTCAGATTATTGACGCGTGCCCCCTTTATGATGATAGATGTATTTTTTGCCATAAGACGATTGAAAATGAATTGAGTTGCAAAGATAATCATTATCTTTGCGACACAATATTTAAAAAGAATAAAATGAAAGTGAGAAATCTCCTCTTGTTACTGGCTTTCTGCTGCCTTTCACTGGCTGTACAGGCACAGTTCGTATCCACATCTGCACATCCTAAACGTGAATTTCGTGCTGCATGGATTCAGGCGGTAAACGGACAGTTCCGTGGCATACCGACCGACCGGTTGAAGCAAATCTTGATAAATCAGTTGAACTCCCTGCAAGGTGCAGGTATCAATGCCATTATTTTTCAGGTGCGTCCCGAAGCCGATGCGTTGTATGCTTCGCAGTACGAACCGTGGAGCCGTTTCCTGACAGGTGTGCAGGGCAAAGCCCCGGAACCTTATTGGGACCCTATGCAGTTTATGATTGAGGAGTGCCACAAGCGGAGCATGGAGTTTCATGCCTGGATTAATCCGTATCGGGTAAAGACTTCGTTGAAGAACGAGCTTTCGCCTATCCATATTTATAATTCGCATCCGGAGTGGTTCGTGACGTATGGCGACCAGCTTTACTTCGACCCTGCGCTTCCCGAAAGCCGCAATCATATCTGTAAGGTGATAACCGACATCGTGTCGCGCTATGATGTGGATGCCATTCACATGGACGATTATTTCTATCCCTATCCTATCAAGGGAAAGGATTTCCCGGATGATGCCAGCTTTGCACGCTATGGCGGCGGTTTCAGCAATAAGGCGGACTGGCGCCGCAGTAATGTGAATATTCTCATTCAGAAAATACATGAGACGGTTCGCGGACTGAAACCCTGGGTGAAGTTCGGCGTGAGTCCTTTCGGTATCTACCGCAATCAGAGCAGCGACCCGCTGGGCAGCGCCACAAACGGTTTGCAGAATTATGATGATTTGTATGCCGACGTACTTCTGTGGGCACGCAAAGGCTGGATTGATTATAACATACCGCAAGTGTATTGGCAGATAGGACATCCGGCTGCCGACTATGAAACTTTGGTGAAGTGGTGGGCAAAGCATACGGAGAACCGTCCTTTGTTTATCGGACAGTCTGTAATGAATACGGTACAGAATGCCGACCCGAAGAATCCGTCCGTCAATCAGCTTCCCCGCAAGATGGCTTTGCAGCGGGCATATCAGACAATCGGCGGCAGTTGCCAATGGCCTGCCAGCGCAGTAGTGGAGAATGCCGGCAAATACCGCGATGCGCTGGTTGCCGAGTACCATAAGTATCCGGCTTTGCCACCCGTATTTGACTTTATGGACAATGAAGCCCCGGATAAGGTGCGCAAGGTAAAACCGGTGTGGACTGCCGACGGTTACATCCTTTTCTGGACTGCTCCGAAGTTCAAGGATGAAATGAACCGTCCGGTACAGTATGTTGTCTACCGTTTTGCTTCGAAAGAGAAGGTGGACATCGACGACCCTTCGCACATTGTGGCTGTTACGCGCAATACTTTCTATAAGTTGCCTTATGAGGATGGCAAGACGAAGTACCGTTATGTAGTTACGGCGCTCGACCGCCTGCACAACGAATCCAAGTCTGTAAGCAAGAAAGTGAAGCTGTAGGAATCAACTGCAAACTATCAATAAAGTATCAGCCCTGCTATTCCGCATACTATAATCATCAGTATGGGGTTGACCTTATATTTTCTTGTTCCGATGAAAGCTGCAAGGAAGATGATGATACTGATGATGAAAGAGTACATATCTTCCTGAGGCGAACTGAAGTTCTCCGTGTTCATCAGCACCAGCGCAGCCGATGCCAGCAGTCCTACTACCGCCGGGCGAAGTCCGCTGAATACGGCTTCTACTGCCGGGTGCTTCTGATATTTCAGAAAGAATTTGCTGATGGTGAGCATCAGGATGAACGAAGGCAGCACTACGGCGAAAGTGGCTATGCAAGACCCAAGCACTCCCATGCTCGTGCCGTATTGTTCGGCTATCGTGGAATAGCCTACATAGGTTGCCGAATTGATGCCGATAGGACCGGGAGTCATCTGGCTGATTGCTACGATGTCGGTAAACTCCTGTGGTGTGAGCCAGCCGTAACGGGTGACTACCTCACCTTGTATCATGGACAGCATGGCGTATCCGCCGCCAAAACCGAACAGGCCGATTTTAAAGAATGTGTAGAATAGATGGAGGAAAAGCATGATGTAGTGATTAGTGGTTAGTGATTAGCGATAAGTGGGGTGGTTTTGTTTAATTTTTAACTGTTGGTTTTCGGGAAGCGCAGCCTTCCGAACAGGTATCCGCCTATACCGGCAGCAATGATAATCCAGATGGGGGAGAAGCCCAATAACCAGATAAGCAGAGCCGAGACAACAGGAATCCATATCGTGTAGCGGTTGATTTTGGCGGATTTGGCCATACTGAAAGTCGGAGCGGCTATCAGTGCTACAACTGCCGGACGGATACCCTTGAAGATACGCTCTACGTAGACATTGTCTTTGAAGTTATGGAAAAACAAGGCTATGGCAAGGATAATGAGGAAAGAGGGCAGTATCGTTCCCAGGGCGGTAACGATGCTTCCCCGTATTCCACGCAGGCGGTAGCCTATGAATATGGATATGTTGACCGCAAGGATGCCCGGTGCCGACTGGGCGATGGCAAGCAGATCTATAAAATCCTCTTTGGCTATCCACCGGCGTTTCGTTACGATTTCGTCCTCAATCAATGGAACCATGGCATAGCCGCCGCCAATGGTGAATGCTCCGATTTTAAAGAAAATGGAAAATGCTTCGGTATATATATTCGTCATATCATGTGTAATGCTGTAATTCGGTTTATTGTTTGCCCTCTCCAATATTTCCTTCTTCTTTTGCATATTGGCTCGGACTGATATTAAAGTGTTTCTTAAAGACTTCACGGAAGTATTTGGCATCGCTGAAACCGGTCATTTCGGCAACTTCGGTGATGGTGTACTTTTGTTCCTTCAGCAGTTGCATGGCACGTTTCAGGCGTATCAACCGTACATAATCTCCCGGAGCCTGGTCGGTCAGTGCCTTTAACTTGTTGTAGAAACTGGTACGGCTCATGTTGAGCAGGGTGCAAAGCACATCAATCGTGAAGCTCGGATTGTCCATGTTGTCCTCTACATTCTTCTTGATGCTGGCAATGAATTTCCAGTCCAAATCCGTAGAACAGTTGATGCATTCCGTGTTGTGGGTATCATCGTTCAGCTCCAGATTGCCGTATCTGTGGCGCAATAAGGCACGGTTGGCAAGCAGATTGGCAATGGTGGCGCGCAGGATTCCGATGTTAAACGGTTTCACGACGTATTCATCCGCTCCGGTTTGCAGCCCGTCGATGATGTTTTTGTCCGTATTGAGGGCCGTAAGCAGGATAACGGGGATGTGCGAGGTATCAATGTCATTCTTCACTTTCTGGCACAATTCATCACCCCGCATTTCGGGCATCATGATGTCCGAGATAATCAGGTCGGGGAAATACTCCTTCACGATACAAAGCGCCGATTTTCCGTTGGAACATACTTGTACATGGTAGTTCTCCGCCAGCGTACGCCGCAGGTATTCCCTCAGTTCGTCGTTATCCTCTACTATCAGTATCTTCTGGCGGTTACCGGCATCCTGAGTTTGCTGTTGGGCATGTTCGTAACCCTCTATGGGCGTGTTGACGGCGGGGGTGTCCGGAGTTCCCTTTTCCGGAGAGGTGATTTGTTCCGGTTCATTGTTCTGTTCCTGCTCTTTGGTGGGAGCAGGACGGTGTATGGCCTTGCGGTAGCGTTTCTCGCCTTTAGGGAAAGATACTTTGATGCAGGAGCCTTTTCCTTCGGTGCTGGTGAAGTTGAGCTTTCCTTTATGCATATGCACGAGTTTCCATACAAGAAGCAGTCCGATGCCGCTGCCGGTTACTTTGGAATTGATGGCATTGCTGCCGCGGAAGTGCATCTTGAACAGCTTTTTCTGCTCGTCCAGTGGAATGCCGATACCTGTGTCACTGACTTCCACGTTCCAGGTATCTTCCGTTTCGTAAGCATAGACATGCACGCTTCCGCCTTCGGGCGTGTATTTCAGTGCATTGGATATGATATTCTTCAAAATGGAGTCCATCTTATCCTTATCCAGCCAGACATTCAGATAGCGGAAGTTGCTTTCGTAAGTCAGGTCGATGTGCTTTACGGAAGCGTATGAACGGAAAACATTAACAATGTCGGTCATATAAGCTCCCAGTTCGTATTCGGATACGTAGAAATTGTTCGAATAGGTATCCGCGCGTTCAAAGTTTATGAGGTTGGTTGTGAGACGTAGCAGGGCGTTGACGTTGCGAAGCGCCGTGCTGAGGTTGTCCGTTCCTTCCTTGCTTAGTTTCTCACGGTCGGAGAGTTCCTCCAACGGTGCTTTGATGAGCGTCAGCGGAGTACGGATGTCATGCGCGGTGTTGACAAAGAAACGGATCTTGTCATCGGATATCTTTCGTTGCTTGCGCAATACGATTATGCGCAATGCGATGCTTGCAATCGCAACAAGGATAAGCGCATACAGTAATAATGCCCATATGCTGAGCCAGATGGGTTGCTCGACAATAATATCTATGCTGCGCTCTTCCAAGACCATACGCCGGTCTTCACTGGATATGGCGCGGACACGCAGGGTGTAATGGCCGGGATTCAGATTGGTGAACCGGATGACATTTTCCTCTCCCGGACGGCTCCAGCCGTCATAGAATCCTTCCAGTTTCCACGAATACAGGATGAGGGAAGGATAGTCATAATTGATGGACGATACCTGAAGCGAAAATATATTCTGGCTGTATTTCAGTTTCAGGCTTTTGGTTTCGTCGATATCCAAAACCAAAGGAGAACCTTCGTCTTTGGGGTATACTGTTTGGTAGAAAACGCGCAAATCGCTGAATATCATGCGCGAACTGTACTCGCGGGGCAATACCATGTCTCTTGGAAATTCTATGGCTCCGTCGGTACTTCCGAAAATGGCATTCCCGTTCTTGCGCAGTGTTCCGGAATTGGCATTGAAATGGTCGGAATGCAGTCCCTGTTCTTTGGTCCAGTTATGGAATCTTTTTTCTTTGAGGTAGAAACCGCTCAGTCCGTATTCCGTACTTAAGAGAATATCATCTTTTCCGTCTGACAGAATTGTATAGATATTGTTGGAGATAAGTGCGCAGTTATCTTTATGATAGTGTTCAAAGTTCTGCCTGGCAGGGTCGTAAATCAGCAGACCGGAATTGTTTGTGCCGATATACAGCAGTCCGTTGGGGGCCTGATACAGGGAGTATATATAGGAGGACTCTACCGGCAGCGTTATGTACCGGTATTTGCCGGTTGCTTTCTCCAGCAGGTATAAGCCGTTGGCTGTACCTATCCACATGTATTTTTCGTCCCGCTCCTTGATGTCCGTTATGACTTCCAGCCCGGGTATCGATTCAATGTTTTTATGTTTCAGGTCTATTCTTTTCAGGTTGTAGTATCCCCCCGACCAGATATAACCGTCTCTGTCTTTGGTAATGGAACGGATGTACTTGTCGGGACGAATCGTTGCGCCGCCGAACAAGGCGGGCGTGAAAAAGCTGACAGAACGCTTTTTCTTATCTATCTGGTAGATGCCGGAACTGTAGCCGCCTACCCAGATAATGCCGGGACTGACCTCGCACAGAGACATGAATGTATGGCTCTGGTTCTTCTGCTCCTTATCGTAGACGCTCAAGAACGAATGCCATTGTTGGGTACGATGCTCATACAGGCTGATGCCGTTGTTGGTGGCATACCATAGGTCGCCCTCTTCGTCTTCCATAACGGCGTTTACCTGATCGTTGATGAGGGACTGTTTGTTGCCGATGGAATGCTTTATCCATTTGTAATCGCTGTACCGGTTGTTGCGTACGGTAATGCCGATAGGATAGTTCGCCATCCAGATGCGTTGCTCGTTATCCACGTATATGTCGTAGATTGTATTGCCGTTCATGGCGTTATATCGGTTGAAGTCGGCCACGATGTACGGTTCGGACCGGTAAGTGTCCACATCCATCTTGTAGACACCTGCACCGTCTGTCGCTATCAATATGTCTTTTTCACCGAAAGTACAGATACGGTTGATGCTGACATCTATCAGGCCGGATTTGATGTGGAACGCCTTATGAAGGTTCAGATCGTATACATAGATACCTCTTTGAAAGGTTCCGATAAAGATTTTGCGGCTGCCTTTATGAAAGAACAGCTCGTTGATTTGCAGTCTTAGCGTATCCAGTTTCTCGCAAGGGCTTAGCGCAAGCACATTGTTTTTCAGTTCGGCATAATGCACGCCTACATCCGTGCCTATAAAATAGTGGGTCTCGTCTATCTGCTCGATGTCGGTAATGCTTTCGTTGATTTCATTCTTTATGACAACGGTTGCTTTTGTCAGGCTGTTATATAGGTAAATGTTTCTTTGGTTGCAGAGCCATATTATATTATTATCATCGATAAATCCATAGCTGACGGGAGTGTGCAGGCCTTCCGTCTCGCTTTTGGGCAATTTATATACCAGTTGGAAACGGTCGTGCTTGCTTTCATAACAGAACACGCGTCCTTGCTTGCCTATTTCCCATAGCCTTCCCTGCGAATCCGAATACAGCCAGTTGAGGTTCATCATGGAGTTGATTTCATCTTCGCCGTCCATGAGTTTATAGTGCTTGAATTCCTTTCCGTTATAACGGTCGATGCCGTCGTGCGTGAGGAACCACATGTAACCTTTAGGCCCTTTTTGAATCGCATATACCCGCCTGTTGCTCAAACCATCCTCTACGCCGATGTAGTTATATGTCTGAGCGGCAGCCAGAAAGGATGATATAAGGAAAAGAAAGAAAAAGAAATGCTTTTTCATATTAGCCGATTTTGGTATTTGAGTTTGATAAAGTTGGGGGGATTTAATATTAACACAAAAGTAGTGAAAATGTTTGAGATATGCAAAAAAGGAAATACAGAGTGGTAAAGCGGCAGGATGGAAGGCGGTGTGGAGATATAAGAAATGTGCCAAAGCTCCTGCAAAAGCAGAGTCTTTGGCACATTATCCATTATTGCATTATAGTTTTACACGTGGTTATTTCCCAGTCTTTTCTTCCACCCACTTGCGTGCGTTGACAAATGCCTCTATCCATGGGGTAACCTGGTCGCTGTGAACGCGGTCTTGCGGATAGTAGCCGTTTTGCCACGGGAAGATGGAGCGTTCCAGGTGAGGCATGATGGCCAGGTGGCGTCCGTCGGTGCTGGCTATTGCCGCAACGGAGTAGTCGGAGCCGTTCGGATTGCCCGGATATTCGTCGTAGGTATATTTTGCCACTACATTGTATTTGTCCTCATCGTAAGGCAATGAGAATTTTCCTTCTCCGTGTGCCACCCAGATACCGAGCTTGCTGCCACTCAAAGAGCCGAACATTACGCTGCGGTTGGTAGGGATAGTCAGGCCGATAAAGGTCGATTCGAATTTATGGGAATCATTATGCAGCATCTTTCCCTTCTTTTCGTGGTCGGGAGTGATGAGGCCTAATTCCATCATAAGCTGGCAACCGTTGCATACGCCGAGAGACAGCGTGTCTTCGCGTGCATAGAACTTGTCGAGCGCCTCTTTGGCTTTCGGGTTGAAGAGGAAAGCGCCTGCCCAACCTTTGGCGGAGCCTAATACGTCGGAGTTGGAGAAGCCGCCGCAATAAACCACCATGTTTACGTCTTCCAGCGTTTCACGTCCGCTGATGAGGTCGGTCATGGTTACGTCTTTCACATCGAAGCCGGCAAGATAGAGTGAATAGGCCATTTCGCGTTCGCCGTTGGTTCCCTTTTCGCGGATAATGGCGGCATGGATACCGGTCGGGGTACGACGGTTCGGGTCGAGGCCGTATTGCGAAAGTTTACCCTTGAATTCAGGCCGGAACACCAAATCCAACGGTTGCATCTTGTAGTTCTCGAAACGCTTCTTAGCGCACCCGTTCATGGACTGTTTGCGGTCCAGCAGATACGATGAAGAGTACCAGACATCGCGCATGTAGTCCACACCGAACTGGTAGGTAGCGCCGTCTTTGCTTACGAGAATATGACGTTCGTCGGTCGGCTTACCGATTTTGATATAGCCTACACCGGCATCTTCCAGTATCTTCTTGACTTCTTCCTTATGCTTGTTGCTCACCTGGATAACGATACCCGGGTTCTCGGCAAACAATATCTTGACGAGGTCCTGCTCTTTCATCTTGTCGAGGTTGATTTCCATACCGCCCTCTACATTGGCGAAGCACATTTCGAGCAACGTAGTGATAAGACCGCCGGCCGAAATGTCGTGTCCGGCAAGAACAAGTCCCTTGTTGATTAATTCCTGTACAGCCAGGAAAGCGTCACGGAAGTATTCGGCATCTTGTACGCAAGGTACTTCGTCGCCTACTTTACCCAATGACTGTGCGAAGGCGGAGCCGCCCAGCTTCAGCTTGTCGAAACTGAAGTCGATATGGTACAGCGTGGTTTTCTCATCGTTGACAAGCACGGGAGATACCACTTTCTTCACATCTGAAACCTCGCCGCCTGCAGATACAATAACCGTACCCGGAGCGATGACTTTGCTGCCGTCGGGGTATTTCTGCGTCATGGACAAAGAGTCCTTACCCGTGGGAACATTGATTTGCAGGGCGCAGCAGAAGTCGCTCAATGCCTTTACTGCCGTATAAAGACGTGCGTCCTCACCCTCTTGCGAGCGGCACGGCCACATCCAGTTGGCTGACAGGGACACGCTGTCCAGACCTTCGGCAAGCGGAGCCCAGATCAGGTTGGTCAACGCTTCGCTGACGGAGAGGATAGAACCCGCTGCCGGGTCGGCAAGGGCTGCCTGCGGAGCATGTCCCAAAGAAGTTGCGATACCTTTTTCGCCGCGATAGTCCAAAGCTACGACACCGCAGTCGCTCAACGGCAACTGGAGTTCGCCCTGGCATTGCTGGCGGGCAATCTTACCTGTTACGGAACGGTCTACCTTGTTTGTCAACCAGTCTTTGCAGGCAACGGCTTCCAGTTGGAGTACGTTGGTAAGGTATTCGTGCAGTTGCGACAATTCGTATTCCGGCATTTCATAATGACGTTCTACGGTCTTGTCCACCATATAGGTTTTGGGTGAAGAGCCGAACATCTGTTCTACGGCAAGGTCGAACGGGCGTACGCCGTCGGCTTGCTGGAAAGCGAAGCGGTGGTCGCCGGTGGTTTCACCGACTACATACATCGGAGCGCGTTCGCGTTCGGCTACCTTACGTACGTGTTCGATGGCCTCTTCCTGAATCAGCAGACCCATGCGCTCCTGACTTTCGTTGGCTATGATTTCTTTGGCAGACAAAGTCTTGTCGCCGATAGGCAGCTTGCTCATGTCGATAAGTCCGCCGCACTCTTCTACCAGCTCGGACAGGCAGTTTACATGTCCGGCAGAACCGTGGTCGTGGATGGAAACCACCGGGTTGGTGTCTTCTTCGCAAAGCGCACGTACTACGTTGTAAGCACGTTTCTGCATCTCTGCATTGGCACGCTGTACGGCATTCAGCTCGATGCCGCTGCTGTAGCGTCCCGTATCTACGGATGACACGGAACCGCCGCCCAAACCGATGCGGTAGTTGTCGCCACCGATCACGACAACCTTGTTGCCGGCTTCGGGAGCGCCTTTCAGGCAGTCGCGTTGTGTACCGTATCCCACACCGCCAGCAAGCATGATGACTTTGTCGTAACCGTACACCTCATCTTTCTCTTTGTGTTCAAAGGTGAGTACGGAACCGCAAATCAGCGGCTGGCCGAACTTGTTTCCGAAATCGCTGGCGCCGTTGGATGCCTTGATCAGGATTTGTTCGGGAGTCTGGTACAGCCATTTGCGCACCGGAAGTATCTCTTCCCAGGGACGGTCCTCGTCCGTGCGGGGGTAGGAAGTCATGTATACGGCTGTTCCGGCAATAGGCCATGAGCCTTTACCGCCGCCCATACGGTCGCGGATTTCACCGCCCGTACCGGTAGATGCACCGTTGAAAGGCTCTACGGTGGTAGGGAAGTTGTGGGTTTCGGCTTTCAGGGAGATAACACTCTTGATGTCCTTTATCTGGAAGAAGTCGGGCTTGGAGTGGTCTGCCGGGGCAAACTGCTCGATAACCGGACCTTCGGCAAAGGCAACATTATCTTTATAGGCCGATATAATCTTGTTCGGATTTTCCTGAGTGGTCTTTTTAATCATCTGGAAGAGGGAAGATTCCTGCTCCACTCCGTCAATGATGAATGTGCCGCCGAAAATTTTGTGACGGCAGTGCTCGGAGTTGATTTGCGCAAAACCGAATACCTCGGAGTCGGTTAGCGGACGTCCCAGGTCTTTCTCCACTTTCTTGAGGTAGTCCATCTCTTCTTTGGAGAGCGCCAGACCTTCTTTTTCGTTGTATGCTTCCAGATCGTCAATGTGAATAATCGGTTCCGGCTGGCGGTTGGTCGTAAATACGTTTTGGTCCAGACCTTTATACATACGTTGCAGCATCGGGTCGTGGTCTGCATTTTCATCTTTCACAGGGAAATATTCTTCGATACGGGTGATACCGTTCAGACCCATGTTCTGGGTGATTTCCACAGCATTGGTACTCCAGGGAGTAATCATCTCGCGGCGCGGACCTACGAAATGTCCTTTCAGGTTGTCTTCACTTTCGGGGGTGGCTTCTCCAAAAAGCCAGCAGAGTTTGTCGCTGTCTGCCTGGGTAAGTTCGTGGTCGCATTCTACGGCAATCACGCTCTTGGATGGTGTTCTGAAAAAAAGAATCATACTTTTATTTAAGAGTTTACGATTTGCTACTTTGTGATTGAAACTATTCTATTGTCTGTCAGTTAGCTTCTTCTCTTTTCTTCCTGGGTGCAAAGATAGTGCAAACCGGAGGCAGAATAAAACGAACTTGTCTGTTTTTTTATGCCGGGATGCAGTTTACCTTTGCTTTTGGCGCAAAGATAAAGAAAATCGTCGGGTGGGAGAAAGAAAAGGAAATAAAAAACTTCAGTGGAACGGGGGAAGTCCGCCCCGCCGGATGATTGACTTTGTATCTAAACTCCTTTTCTGACGAAAAAACGTTAACTCTATTCGGTTGTCTCATAAAAAAGTCCGATATTTGCAGGCATGATTCAGATAGAGACCATACTTGACATATTATGGAAAGGGTTCATAATAGGTGTTATCGTATCTGCACCGTTGGGCCCCGTAGGAGTATTGTGCATTCAGCGTACTTTGAACAAAGGGCGTTGGTATGGTTTTGTGACCGGTATAGGCGCCTCGTTGAGTGATATTGCCTATGCTTTGCTGACAGGCTACGGAATGAGTTTCGTATTCGATTATGTCAACAAGAATATCTTCTATCTGCAACTGTTCGGGAGTATCCTGCTGCTGATATTCGGTATCTATACATTCCGCAGTAATCCGGTGCAGTCCATTCGTCCGGTATCTACCAGCAAGGGGTCTTATTTTCACAATTTTATCACAGCGTTCGCTGTCACTCTCTCCAATCCGCTTATCATATTTCTTTTTGTAGGCCTTTTTGCGCGCTTTGCTTTTGTAAGCGAAGGCGTGTTGGTCTTTGAGGCCGTTACGGGGTATCTTGCCATTGCTTTGGGAGCATTGACGTGGTGGTTTGGAATTACCTTTTTTGTCAACAAGGTCCGTACGCAATTCAATTTACGCGGCATTTGGATATTGAACCGTATTATCGGCGGCATTGTCATGGTAGTATCTGCATTCGGACTGGTGTTTACGCTGATGGGCGAATCGCTCTATTAGTTACGGGAGCGGACCGCGGTATCTTGGTGAAGAATATAAATTATAAATCATAAATCATCTCAACGTGAAGATTTCACAGCAACTGAAAGAGAAGAATATTGCCGAATACCTTATATATATGTGGCAAGTAGAGGATTTGCTTCGTGCTAACAAGTGCGATATAGACTTGATTCGCAGCAACGTCATCTCCCGTTATCCTGCCGAAGAACATGCGGCTCTGGAGGAGTGGTACGGCAATCTTGCCGATATGATGCGTGCCGAGGGGGTGACGGAGAAAGGGCATTTGCAGATTAACCGCAACGTTATCCGCAACCTTACGGACCTGCATGCCGATTTGCTGGCTTCCACGAAGTATCCCTTTTATAATGCGGCATATTTCAAAGCGTTGCCTTTTATTGTGGAATTGCGGCAAAAGAGCGGACAAACGGAAGAATCCGAATTGGAGACCTGTTTTGAGGCGCTTTACGGCATACTGCTGCTGCGTTTGCAGAAAAAGGAAATCAGCCAGGGCACTGCCAAGGCGATAGAAGCCATCAGCAGTTTTCTTTCCCTGCTTGCCAATTATTACGACAAAGAGAGGAAAGGCGAGTTGAAACTGGATAATGACTGACGGAATGTCTGCATGAAGCAGGGTAATAAGTCGGGTAATAAATAGAAAACTGAAAATAGTCAACGTACCTGTGTGTTGAAGATAAAAGAGGTATCATAACCATAGGGAATAAATAGTAACTGTTAAGATGAATATATTAGTAACCGGTGCCAACGGTCAGCTTGGCAATGAGATGCGGGTGCTCTCTGCTGAAAATCAGCAACACACTTACTTTTTTACAGATGTGCAGGAACTGGATATATGTGATGAACAGGCCATACGTGCATTCGTGACCGATAATCGGGTGGATGTTATTGTGAATTGTGCCGCTTATACGGCAGTGGACAAGGCAGAAGACAATCCCGAACTTTGCAATAAACTGAACCATATAGCTCCCGGCTATCTGGCTGCCGCCGCCGAGGCTTGCGGTGCTGCCATGATACAGGTCTCTACGGATTACGTGTTCGACGGAATCGGCCATATTCCTTATACGGAAGAAGTCACTCCTTGCCCCAACTCCGTTTACGGCTCTACAAAACTGGCAGGTGAGCAGGCTGTTATGGAGAAGTGCAGCCGTGCGATGGTTATCCGTACGGCATGGTTATATTCCATTTACGGCAATAATTTTGTAAAGACCATGATTCGTCTGGGTAATGAACGCGAGCGGTTGGGAGTTGTTTTCGACCAAATCGGTACGCCGACTTATGCCAACGATTTGGCACGTGCCATCTTTGCGGCTGTCAATCAGGGCATCGTCCCTGGTATTTATCATTTCAGTAACGAGGGAGTATGCTCCTGGTATGATTTTACGGTGGCCATTCACCGCATGGCGGGCATTACCTCGTGTAAAGTCAGCCCGTTGCATACGGACGAGTATCCGGCCAAAGCTCCGCGTCCTCAGTATTCCGTATTGGATAAGACGAAGATTAAAAAGACTTTCGGTATCGAGATTCCCCATTGGGAGGATAGCTTGCAGGTCTGCATCGATAGGCTGGCGCAGTAAGCAAAATAATACTTATTTGAATATTATACCTTATATATATGGCAAGTAATCAAGAAATAGCGAGAAGACGAACCTTTGCGATTATCGCCCATCCGGACGCCGGTAAGACATCGTTGACTGAAAAGCTGCTGCTGTTTGGCGGTCAGATTCAGGTGGCGGGTGCGGTAAAGAGCAACAAGATAAAGAAGACGGCAACGTCAGACTGGATGGATATTGAAAAACAGCGTGGTATCTCCGTAACCACTTCCGTAATGGAGTTCGACTATCACGATTACAAAATCAATATCCTCGATACTCCGGGTCACCAGGACTTTGCCGAAGATACCTACCGCACACTGACGGCGGTGGACAGCGTTATCATCGTGGTGGACGGTGCGAAAGGTGTGGAAACACAGACACGCAAGCTGATGGAAGTCTGCCGCATGCGCAACACTCCGGTGATTATCTTCATCAATAAGATGGACCGTGAGGCAAAAGACCCGTTCGACTTGCTGGATGAGCTGGAGGAGGAACTCTCCATCCACGTCCGCCCGCTGACGTGGCCTATCGAGAGCGGTCCCCGTTTCAAGGGAGTTTACAACATCTATGAACGCAATCTCAATCTTTACCAGCCTTCCAAGCAGGTGGTGACGGAAAAGGTGGAAGTAGATATAAATACGGAAGAACTGGATAATCAGATCGGTTCGGCACTGGCGGACAAGCTGCGCGGCGAACTGGAACTGATAGACGGTGTGTATCCCGAATTTCAGGTAGAGGAGTATCTGAAAGGTGAATTGGCTCCCGTGTTCTTCGGCTCCGCCCTGAATAACTTCGGTGTGCAGGAGTTGCTGGACTGCTTTGTGGAGATTGCTCCCAGTCCCCGTCCCGTGAAGGCGGAAGAACGCGAAGTAGAACCGGAAGAGCCTAAATTCACAGGCTTTATCTTTAAGATTACCGCCAATATCGACCCGAACCACCGCTCATGTATCGCATTCTGCAAGATATGTTCCGGTAAGTTCACCCGTAATACGCCCTACCTGCATGTGCGTCATGGCAAGACTATGCGTTTCTCGTCGCCTACGCAGTTTATGGCGCAGCGCAAGACTACCATCGATGAGGCGTGGGCGGGAGATATCATCGGTTTGCCGGACAACGGTACGTTCAAAATCGGCGATACGCTGACGGAGGGTGAGATGCTTCACTTCCGCGGACTGCCGAGCTTCTCGCCCGAGATGTTCAAGTATATCGAGAATGCCGACCCGATGAAACAGAAGCAGCTTGCCAAAGGTATCGACCAGTTGATGGACGAAGGTGTAGCGCAGTTGTTTGTCAACCAGTTTAACGGACGCAAGATTATCGGTACGGTAGGGCAGTTGCAGTTCGAGGTAATCCAATACCGTCTGGAAAATGAGTACAGTGCCAAATGCCGTTGGGAGCCGTTGAGTCTTTACAAGGCCTGCTGGATTGAAAGTGATGACCCTGCCGAACTGGAAGCGTTCAAGAAACGCAAGTACCAGTATATGGCGAAAGACCGTGAGGGCAGGGATGTGTTCCTTGCAGACAGCGGCTACGTACTGCAGATGGCGCAGATGGATTTCAAGCATATCAAGTTCCACTTTACAAGCGAGTTCTAAGTAAATAGATACTATTACGCAATGACAGAAGGGTGTTAAAATACACTTGATGTTTTTTAGGTACGCAAATCTAAAGGATTACGCGGATTACACGGAAGGCACAGATTTTTTTTATTCTTTTTCCGTGAAATCCGCGTATTCTGTGTCTAAAAAGAAACAAAAAGTAAACGAATTTTAATTTTGACATGCCACCCTTTCAGAATGTATTCCGAAGTGGGGGGATGAATGGTAGAGGAAAAGTGAATGGATGTGGTAAAAAAATGGAGATACTAAAAATAGATACCCCAAGAATGAAATACGGTAATTCGCATAAATCTTTTGGAAAAATGAAAAAGCAGAGTATATATAGATAATTTCTTATATCTTTGTAACCGCTGTAACAGTTACAGCCGTAACAAAATTGGAAATATGAAATTTTATAATAGGAAAAGCGAGTTGGCGGAGCTGCGGCGGATACGCGATTTGTCTTTCAGCGACCATTCACGCTTAACAGTGGTAACCGGAAGAAGAAGGATTGGTAAAACAAGCCTTATAATGAAAGCAGTTGAAGATATGCCAACCGTTTATCTGTTTGTGGGGCGTAAAAGTGAAGCAACGCTTTGTTCTGAATTTATTCCGGTTATCGGCCAATCGCTTGATGTATTTGTTCCAATGGAAATACGTACTTTCCGGTCATTATTTCAGTATCTGATGGAACTGTCTTCCCAGAAACCGTTCAACCTGGTTATCGATGAGTTTCAGGAGTTCTATAACATCAATGAATCGGTATATAGCGATATGCAAAACATTTGGGATACCTATCGGAAGAAATCTAAGATGAATTTGATTGTATCGGGTTCCGTTTATTCGTTGATGCAGAAAATATTTCAGAACAATAAAGAGCCCTTGTTCGGTAGAGCTGATAATATCATTAAACTGTCTGCTTTTGATTTGGCTACATTGAAAGAGATTATCTTTGATTACAATCCCGATTACAGCAATGATGATTTGCTTGCCCTCTATTCTTTTACAGGGGGTGTTCCGAAATATGTTGAACTGCTTTGTGACAACACCGAATTGAGTGTAGACGGGATGATTTCATTTATGGTTCGGGAGAACTCTTCTTTTACCGATGAAGGAAAAAATCTGCTGGTGGAAGAGTTCGGGAAAAACTATGCCACTTATTTTTCTATCTTAAGTGCTATTTCCGGTGGCATTAATACGCAACCCGAAATAGAAGCAGCTTTGGGAGACAAAAGCATAGGCGGTCAAATAAAGCGGTTGATTGAGGATTACAACATCATTGTCCGCCAGCGTCCTTTATTGGCAAAAGAAGGAAGTCAAACTGTAAGGTATGAAATACAAGATAATTTCATCCGGTTTTGGTTTAACTATTTCGACCGCTACCGTTCTCTGATAGAGATTAAGAACTTTATCGGTTTGCAGACCATCATCAAATCCGACTATTCAACTTATTCAGGTATCATGCTGGAAAGATATTTCAAACAGCAGTTTGCCGAAAGTTTCCAATATCGGGCTATAGGTTCGTGGTGGGAGCCGAAGGGCAATCAGAATGAAATTGATATTATTGCTCTGAAATTGGAGAAAAATCAAGCTGTGGCGGCAGAAGTGAAGCGGCAAAAGAAAAACTTCAAACCGGAACTGCTGGCTGGAAAAGTGGAACATTTAAAGAAAAAGCTATTGCCGAAGTACCGGATTGAGACGGTTTGTTTGTCGTTGGAAGATATGTAGTGACCGGCTACTTGCTCTTTTCTTACTTTTATTTTAGCATAATTTATCATTGTAATATTCTATATTCTCGTCTATTATTACTAATTTCGGACGATTTTTTGCAAATCTGATAGAATAACTAATAATTTATAATATGGAAAACTTGAACATAGCGCTCCTGCTAATGATAGTGGGTATGGCAACGGTCTTTGCCATCCTGCTGATTGTAATCTACTTGGGAAAGGGACTTATCGCCCTTGTGAATAAATATGCACCCGAAGAGGTCGCTCCTGCCAAACAGGCGGCAAATGCTCCTGCGGCTGTTCCCGGCAACATCATGGCGGCTATCAGTGCGGCGGTTACGGTAGTGACGCAAGGCAAGGGTAAAGTTGCGAAAGTGGAGAAACTCTGAAATAACTAATCTTATATAAACACACACAGGAATAATTTGGTATGAAAAAAGAAATTAAGTTCAGCTTGGTATTCAGGGATATGTGGCAAAGTGCCGGAAAATATGTGCCCCGTGTAGACCAGCTGGTAAAGGTAGCGCCTGCCATTGTCGAGATGGGATGTTTCGCTCGTGTAGAAACGAATGGCGGCGGTTTTGAACAGGTAAATCTATTGTTTGGCGAGAACCCCAATAAAGCTGTGCGCGAGTGGACGAAGCCGTTCCACGAAGCCGGTATACAGACACATATGTTGGACCGTGCACTGAACGGCCTGCGCATGAGCCCCGTGCCTGCCGATGTGCGCAAGCTGTTTTATAAAGTGAAGAAGGCGCAGGGTACGGACATCACACGTACTTTCTGCGGACTGAACGATATACGTAACATCGCTCCTTCCATCACTTATGCGCACGAGGCGGGAATGATTTCGCAGTGTTCGCTCTGTATCACCCATTCGCCTATCCATACTGTGGAATATTATACGGATATGGCATTGAAGCTTATCAAGCTGGGTGCAGACGAAATCTGTATCAAGGATATGGCAGGTATCGGCCGTCCGGTATCTTTGGGCAAGATTGTGGCAAACATCAAGGCTGCTCATCCGGACATTCCCATCCAGTATCACAGCCATGCGGGACCCGGTTTCAACATGGCAAGCATCCTTGCGGTTTGTGAGGCCGGCTGCGACTATATCGACGTGGGTATGGAGCCGCTTTCATGGGGTACGGGACATGCCGACCTGCTCAGCGTGCAGGCTATGCTGAAGGATGCCGGTTTCAAGGTACCCGAAATCAATATGGAAGCGTACATGAAAGTACGTGCACTTATCCAGGAGTTTATGGATGATTTCCTCGGTCTGTACATCAGCCCGAAGAACCGCCTGATGAACTCGTTGCTGATTGGTCCGGGACTTCCGGGCGGCATGATGGGAAGCCTGATGGCGGACCTGGAATCCAATCTGGAATCTATCAACAAGTACAAGGCCAAACGCAACCTGCCGTTTATGAAGCAGGACGAACTGCTTATCAAACTCTTCAACGAAGTGGCATACGTATGGCCGCGCGTGGGTTATCCACCGTTGGTGACTCCGTTCAGCCAGTACGTCAAGAACCTTTCCATGATGAACGTCATGGCCATGGAGAAAGGAAAAGAGCGTTGGGGTATGATAGCCGACGATATTTGGGACATGCTGTTAGGCAAGGCAGGCAAGCTGCCGGGCGAACTCGCTCCCGAACTCGTTGAAAAGGCGGAACGCGAAGGACGTAAGTTCTTCAACGGCAATCCGCAGGACAACTATCCCGATGCACTCGACAAGTATCGCAAGCTGATGAAGGAAAACAAGTGGGAACTTGGCGAAGATGATGAAGAACTCTTTGAATACGCCATGCACCCGGCACAGTACGAGGCTTACAAGAGTGGCAAGGCGAAAGAGGATTTCCTTGCCGATGTAGAGAAACGCCGTGCCGAACGCGACAAATCCCCTCTGGACGATGCCAAACCCAAGACGCTCACCGTGCAGGTGGACGGACAGGCTTATCGCGTGACGGTGGCTTACGGCGACATCGACCTGCCGGCTTCCGCCACCGACAAGATTACCGCTCCCGCCGGTGAAGGGCAGGAAGTGGCTGCTCCGCTCGAAGGCAAGTTCTTCCTGACCAAGAATGCACAGGAAACTCCCCTCAAGGTAGGAGATAAAGTGAAGGAGGGCGACCTGCTTTGCTACATCGAGGCCATGAAAACCTATAATGCCATCCGTGCCGACTTCAGCGGAACGGTGACCGCTATCTGCGTCAATCCGGGTGATTCTGTTTCTGAAGATGATGTATTAATGAAGATTGGATGATGGAAGATATATTTGCGAAACTCTATGATATGACGGCGTTCAGCAATATCATTGCCGATCCGTCGTTCCTTATAATGTATGCCATTGCCTTTATTTTGCTGTATCTGGGCATCAGGAAGCATTACGAACCGCTGTTGCTGGTTCCCATTGCTTTCGGTGTGCTCATTGCCAATTTCCCCGGTGGCGACATGGGGGTTATCCAGGCAGATGAAAACGGCATGGTAATGGTGAACGGAGTGTTGAAGAACATCTGGGAAATGCCGTTGCACGAGATTGCACACGACCTCGGACTGATGAACTTCATCTACTATATGCTGATAAAGACCGGATTTCTGCCGCCTGTCATCTTTATGGGGGTGGGTGCGCTGACGGACTTCGGACCGATGCTCCGCAATCTGCGTCTTTCCATATTCGGTGCGGCTGCGCAGCTCGGTATCTTTACCGTACTGTTGTGTGCCGTAATGATGGGATTCACGCCGCAGGAAGCCGGTGCATTGGGTATTATCGGCGGTGCGGACGGTCCTACGGCTATCTTCACCACCATTAAGCTCGCTCCGCATCTGCTGGGCCCTATCGCCATTGCGGCTTATTCGTACATGGCATTGGTTCCGGTTATCATTCCATTGGTTGTGAAACTGCTCTGCAGCAAGAAGGAACTGATGATTAACATGAAGGAGCAGGAAAAGCTCTATCCGTCAAAAACCGAGATAAAGAATCTGCGTGTACTGAAGATTATTTTCCCAATTGCCGTTACTACCATTGTAGCTCTCTTCGTGCCGACGGCAGTGCCTTTGATTGGTATGCTGATGTTCGGTAACCTGATTAAGGAAATCGGTTCCGATACCAGCCGTCTGTTCGATGCGGCAGCCAACAGCATTATGAATGCGGCAACCATCTTCCTCGGACTGAGTGTGGGCGCTACCATGACGAGCGAGGCATTCCTCAACTGGACCACTATCGGCATCGTTGTCGGCGGCTTCCTTGCATTTGCCTTGTCCATTTCGGGTGGTATCTTCTTTGTGAAACTGTTCAATCTGTTCTCCAAGAAGAAGATTAATCCGCTGATTGGTGCGACGGGATTGAGCGCCGTGCCTATGGCAAGCCGCGTATGCAATGAAATCGCTACCAAGTACGACCCTAAGAACCACGTACTGAATTACTGTATGTCCAGTAATATTTCCGGCGTCATCGGTTCTGCGGTGGCGGCGGGCGTATTGATTTCGTT
This sequence comes from Bacteroides sp. 2201st1_D9_2201SCRN_220225, assembly GCF_040928965.1. Classification (NCBI taxonomy): domain Bacteria; kingdom Pseudomonadati; phylum Bacteroidota; class Bacteroidia; order Bacteroidales; family Bacteroidaceae; genus Bacteroides; species Bacteroides sp. 2201st1_D9_2201SCRN_220225. The sequence goes on from NZ_JBCODG010000016.1 coordinate 29,194, forward strand.
CCTCGGATAAGAAAGTTGAGATATAAAAAGGGAATGCGTCAAAACACAAATAACGAGTGTTTTGGCGCATCTCCTTTTTATTTCCGCCTTTATTCACTGATAGCTTTCCTGTACTCAGCCACTGCCATCTTTGCGGCAAGGTGCGCGTTGATAAGGTTGGTCTGGGCCTGTGTCCACGAAAGCTGTGCGGATAGCACATCGACCATGCTTGCCTTACCTTCATTGTAGGAGAACGTAACCAGGTCAAGATTCTCTTCGGCAAGCGCCATATTCTCCCAGGCTGTCTTTACCTGCTGTTCCGTTTCCGTCAGTTTGGTGGTAGCGGCGGACAGCTCTTCTAAAATAGTATCTGCCACATAGCTTTGCTGTAGTTTTTGAATACCTATATATGCCTTTTGCTGACGGTTGGTCTTGAAGCGTGCACCCCATCGGAAAATGGGGATGTTGAGGTTGATTCCCGCAATGGGCGTATGGGGCACGTCTTGTCCCATATAGGCGATACCGGTGTCCCAACCGGTTGCCAGGAACATACTGAGTTGGGGATTATACTGGCTGAGGGCTGCCTTGCGTTGCGCTTCGCTCCTGGCGATACTGACATGGGTTCCGGCATAGTCCGCACGGCGGGACAATACTTCGTCAAGACTCAGTAAATCGACGGGCGGACAGTGCATGCCGATTTCACAAAGACTGTCTACTGCGGCATCCGGTTTCACTCCCATCAGGATATTGAGTTGCTGCAAGGCAAGGGTATAGTTCTGGCGGGCTTTGATATACTGCAATTCGGCCTCTTTTTTACGGGTGGAAATCATCAGTAAATCCGTACGGCTGATAGCTCCGTCATTAAACCTGTCTTGAATGATGTTGTACTGTTGGCTGACAATCCCTTCAAAACGGGCGGCGGCTTTGAGTGTTGCCAATGCGGCCGAGGCATTCCAGTAAACCGCATCGCTCTGATAGTGTATCTGGTCGAGGGTCAGCTCTGTGGCAAGTTTGTCCAGCTCTTCATCGGCTTTGGCAATCTTTTTCCGGGCCATGAGCGAACCTCCTGTGTAAAGAGGCTGTCCCAGTGTTGCCAATGCCTGATAGGTGTAAGGACGGTACTGTCCTGCCGGACTGTTCCAGGCATCCAGATGGCTCAGATTGGCAGTTCCTTCGGCAGTAATGTCTATTTTGGGCAGGAAGCCAGTCTGTGCTATCTTGCGGGCTTCGGTGCTTGCCGTAGCTTTCAGGCGTTGCTGTTTCAGCAGTTGGCTGTATGCTTCCACTTTGTCCCGATAAGCCTCGCGGCTGAGATAGCTTTCTTGTGCCGCGGCACTTATACCGAAGCTGATTACTGACAATATAAATATAATCTTTCTCATCATTCAAATCGTAAATAGTCAAATCATTAAATGGTAAATCGTAAATAGCCGAGTCGCAAATCTTTCTATCCTTTTATCCGGTGTATCGCACAGTAAGCCACGGGCAATACAAACAGGGTGAGTATCGAAGCTACCAGCAGGCCGCCCATGATAGTGGCCGCCATACCACCGAACATGGCGTCGAACAGTAACGGCAGCATACCCAGGATAGTTGTGCCCGATGCCATGGCTACGGGAACAATGCGGGTGGTCGTTGCGCTGATAACCGCTTCACGCGGTGCCTTTCCGGCGGCCGTTTCCGTATCAATCTGGTCTACGAGGACAATGGCGTTCTTGATGTTCATTCCAATCAATCCCAACAGGCCCAGGATGGCGAAAAAGTCGAATGTCTTGCCCAACAGCAACAGTCCCAGTACGATGCCGATAAAGATAAGCGGAAGCATCAGCAGGATGACGATGGGTTTGCGGTAGGTTTTGAACAGGAACAGCAGGGTGACGAACATCAGGAAAAACGTCAGCGGCATGTTGGCTGCCAGTGCGGCATTGGATTCGGCCTGGCTTTCCTGTTCGCCGAAGTATTTCATGGCATATCCTTCGGGAACATCGATTTCTTTCTGCACCTGCTCCCACACACGGTTAAAGGCGGTAATGGCATTTACGCCCCGGCGGGGGTCGGCTTGCGCCATCATAACCATCTGGCGGTTGTAGTCCTTCACGTTGGAGAACTTGTACTGGTAGTCGAACTCACTGACCACTTGCTCCAGCGTGGTGGTTTCACGCGTAGTTCCGAATACGGGCAGCGTGCGCAGGTCGTTAATGCGGAACGCGCCGATTGTGTTGTCTTTCAGTAGGATAGGAAGCACTTGGTCGCCTTGTCGGTATTCGCCCAGTGTCATTCCGTTTGTCCCTATTTGTATGCTCTGCGCCATGCTTTGGCGGGATACGCCTAACGGTTGCGCACGCTCCTGGCTGTATACGGGTTTCCAGACAGGAATCTTGTTACCCCAGGAGTTGCGCACATTGATAAGGTCTTTGTCGCGGTGCATTATCTCTAAAACCCGGTTGGTCAGCGCCACCAGCGTATCTGTGCTATTGCCGATAAAGCCTATCTCGATGGCGGCGTCTACGGCAGGCGAGAGTTTGAAGAGCGTGGTTCGGGTGATGGCATTGGGATAGTTCTCCTTCATATAGCTGTCCAGCTTCTCTTCATATTCTTTGGTGTATTTGCTGTCTGTCACTTCTACCAGCAGGTTGGCGAAGTTGGGTTTTGGACCTACGGAAGTGGATGCCAGATAGTAGCGCAGCGGGGTGCTGCCGAAGGTGACGGAAACCCGTTTCACTTCCGGCTGTGCCAGCAGGTGGGCTTCCACTTTCTTCATTTCCTTCTCTACATCGCGGATGCCGTATCCGTCGGGATAGAATACATCGGCGCGGAAATAGGGCTTGTCCAGTGAAGGGAAGAAGTTTTGAGGCATCAGTCCCATGATGACGAGGGAGAGGATGAACAATACGACCATGCTTCCCAATGTGAGCGTTTTCTTGCGTATCAGCAGGCTGAGGATGGATGCGAATTTATGGTAGAAAGGCTTGTCGTAAGGGTCTTTGTCGCTGTTGCCGGTTTGGGCTTTCAGTATGAAATTGCCGAAGGTGGTGGTTTGCGTCAATGCCAGTACCCAGCTCAGCCCCAGTGAGATAGCCAGTACGATAAATAGCGGCTTTACAATTTCGGCAACGGAAGACGGTGCAAGATAAAGCGGTAGGAACGAGCAGACGGCTATGAAGGTTGCTCCCAGCAATCCCCATTGCGGACCGGTGGCGCCGTCTATCAGCGCTTTCCGTCTGTTCACGCCGCGGGCTATGGCAATCTGTGCATTGTCGGTTACCACAATGGCGTTATCCACCAGCATTCCCATGGCGATGATAAAGCCTGCCAGCGAGGTACGGTTCAGTCCCACTCCCAGGAACGACATGATGAGCAGTGTGCCGCCAATGGAAAATATCAGTGAAGAGCCGATGAGTACGCCGGCGCGCATTCCCATTACCAGCATGATGATGACGATTACAATCAGAATGGATTCTATCAGGTTGATAATAAACCCGTTGTTCGCTTCTTTGGCAATGACGTTTTCGGGGTAAAGGCTTTCCAGTTCCAACCCTACGGGGATGAGGGGCAAGAGTTCGGCGAGCTTCTTGTCTACCAGCTCACCGGTTTTTACCACATCCTTCTGCGGGTCGGTGGAGACGCCGATGCCGATGGCCCGTTTTCCGTTTACGTGCATGATGGTGCCGGGCGGGTCCATGTATCCCTTTTCAACGACGGCTATATCGCCCAGTTTGACCTGCCCGCCGGGGGTGGTGATTGTCTGGTTGCGGATGTCGTTGACGGTGGTATAAGTACCGTTGGCCACAATGCGCAACTGCTGTTCGCCTGCACCGATTTCACCCGTATTGATAATCTGGTTCTGCGATTGCAGCAAGCCTGCCAGCTGTTTGGGGTCGATGCCCATTCCCGCCAGTTTGTTTACGGAGATAAAGATGTTGATTACTTCCGTCTGTGTGCCGAACAGGGCTACTTTCATAACTCCTTCGGCAGTGATAACCTGCGTCTTGATACGCTCCGCCCAGTTGCGCATTTCTTCGTAAGAGAAGCCGTCGTCGCCGACCAGTCCGTAATAAATGCCGAATACATCGCCGAAGTCGTCCGATACCGTCGGTACGGAAGCTCCTGCCGGAAGTTGGGGCTGTATGTTGAGAACCTTCCGGCGCAGTTCGTCCCACTTCTGCGGGATAGATGCTGCGGAAAGCGACGGCTGTAGCTCGAACGTAATTTTGGAAAGTCCGTACATGGATTCCGACTTAATCTTGTACACTCCGCTCATGCTCTGTATTTCGCGGGAGATGGGTTCGGTAATGAGCCGTTCCACTTCGGCAGGTTCGGCTCCGGGATAGCGTGTCATGATGACCGCTGTCTTGATGACAAAGGGTGCGTCTTCTTTCTTCCCCAAACGGCCGAATGAGAATATGCCGCCGATGAGCAGCACGGCAAGGAAGAAATAGATAATCTTTGTATTATCTAATGAATATTTGGCTAAGTTCATATATAAAAGGTAATGGGATGATAAAGTTATGAAGTGATAGAGGGAAAGCGGTTATTCCACCTCTTTTACCCTCTGTCCCTCTACCAGTTGGTACACTCCGGCAATGACAACGGTTTCATCCGGTTTCAGTCCTTTGGAGATAAGAAGATTGGCTTCACCGGTCGGCGAATACACGGTTACTTCGCGGCGGCTTACCCTGTTGTCTTTCACCACCCATACGTAGGTATTCTTGTTTTCGCTGTCACCGAATACGGCGCTCAGCGGTACATTCATCAGTTTTTCTTCTATAAAGGGAGCGATGTCCGAAGCGAGGCGGATGTTGCAGGTAAATCCGGGTTTCACATCGTATACGGCACGGTCGAAGGCGGGGTCGTCGATGGTGATGGTAACCGGAATACCCGTGCCGTCGGTCGATATGTCAAGATACTCTTCCAGTCTGGCATTGAATATATTGCCTTTGTACGTATCGAACTCCACCTTGAATGTGGCGTCTTTGGCACGAAGCAGGTACAGGTAATCATCGGGTACAGTAAATTTTATGCGCAGTTTCTGCGTATTTACCAGCCGCACAATCCCTTCTCCCGAATTGACGCGCTGATAGTTCTCTACCAGGCGCTTTTCGATAGAGCCGTCGAAGGGCGCGAGCAGTTTCGTATCGCGCATATTGTTGGTGGACAGCTCGTAGGCCGATTTGGCTTTCTGGTAATTGGCTACGCTTATTTCATACTCCTGCAGGGAGATGGCTTGGCGGCCCAGCAGCCGTTTGTTGCGCTCCACCTGGGCGGCAGCGGTTTCATAGGCAGCCTTGTCGGCGGCATATTGCAGGGAAATATCCCGCGGGTCGATGGCGGCAATCAGTTGTCCTTTCCTGACCCTTTGTCCTTCCACTACCGGAAGGTCGATGATTTGTCCGCTGACACGAAATGCCAGTTTCACATATTCCACCGCTTCCACCATGCCGGAAAAGTCTTTGAGTATTACCGACTGTGAACTTACGGTGGCAGTTTTCACAGGTCGCACGAGGGGAATATCTTCCCCTTTCTTTTGCCCGCAGGACGTGACGATAAGTGTCACCGTCAGGGCGAACAGATACATTTTCTTCATTTGTTTTTGATTAAGACAAGTCTTTGCGGTTGACAGTCAAATCCAACCCTTGTTTTAATTCATAAACGTTTTGATATACCTGTATGTTCAATTGTTTTCCTGCGGTCAGGCTGATTTTTATTTCTTTGCCTATCTGTATATGCAGCGTATTGCCCAAGTAATTCACTTTGAACGAATAGCCGCTCCATTTCGCCGGTATGACCGGTTCAATCTTAAGCGTACCGCCTTGTATCTGCAATCCTGCAAATCCGCGTACAACAGCCAGCCAACTGCCCGGCATACTGGTTATATGCAGCCCCTGGTCTCCTTCATTGTTATAGTCGTCCAGGTCGAGGCGGGTAGCGTGTAAGAATAGTTGGTATGCCTTTTCCACTTTCCCGATGCGTGCGGCAAGAATGGAGTGGATGTGCGGGGAGAGGGAAGACTCGTGTACGGTCATCGGTTCGTAGAATTCGAAGTTGCGGCGGATGGTCTCCCGGTCGAAGTTGAAATAATAGAGGTACAGGCCGAGCAGGACATCACTCTGCTTGATGTAGCACGAACGCAGGATACGGTCCCACGACCAATACTGGTTGATGGGGCGTTCGCCGGCGGGAATGGCGTCGGTGCTTTGCAGAACCTTGTCCATATAGCCGTCGTTTTGGACGAAGATACCGCGTTCCGGATCTTCCGGCAGGTACATCCGTTCGATAATGTCCCGCCAGCGTTCACTCTCTTCCGTATAATTCAGGTTGGTGATGCTGCATATGCGGGCATATTCATCGGGATATTGCCGGGCAATGATTTCAAGGAAACTGAGAGTGGTTTCGAGGCAACGCATGCAGGAGTAGTTGGTATACCAGTTATTGTTTACGTTGTTTTCGTATTCATCGGGTCCGGTAACTCCCAGAATGACGTATTTCTGCTTGGGTTGCGAGAAAGACACCCGTTGGCTCCAGAAGCGGCTGACGGCTATCATTACTTCCAATCCGTAATGGGCGATGTAGTCCAGCGTACCCGTAAGCGTGGCATGTTGCAGAATGGCATAGACAATCATATTGTTCCGGTGAACCTCTTCAAAAGTAATCTCCCATTCGCTGTGGCACTCTTCTCCGTTGCTGGTGACCTGCGGGAAGAGGGCGGCTCCATGGTCGAATCCCAACTTACGGGCATTCTCAATGGCTTTGGGCAGTTGCTTATAGCGGTATATCAGCAGGTTTTCGGCAATCTTCTTCGGGGTGGAAAGCAGGAAGAAAGGTACGCAGCACAATTCGGTATTCCAGTAAGTATTTCCGCCGTACTTCTCGCCGGTGAAACCTTTGGGGCCGATATTCAGGCGGGGGTCGTCTCCCCGGTATGTCTGGTAGAGCTGGAAGATGTTGTAGCGTATGCCTTGCTGGGCTTCCGGGTCGCCTTCGATACTGACATCGGTTTCGTCCCATATCTCCTGCCAGGCATTCCGGTGCTCCTGTTCCAGAGCATCCCAACCTGTACTTTGGGCGTTGCGGGCTTCTGCTACGGAGGCTTCTATCAAATCCTGCCGTTCATAATAAAGGGACGATGCTATGGCAATGTATTTGACGAGCGTCACGGTATCTCCCGGCTTCACTTCAGTGCCTACGCTGAATCCGGCCTGTTTTTCTTTTTCTATCCGTATCGGGTTGGCAAAAGTCTCTTTATTGTTCTTGAAGAACCGGTAGGTCATGGCATAGCATATTTGCGCATCCTCCCGCCTGGTCTGTGTCCACAGATAGGCGCAGTCGCTGGTGGTGCCGGAGCGCAGGATATTCCATATCTTTTCATCCGGATGCCTGACCGGGTTCGCGGTGTCTCCGTCAAGGATAGGCACAAGTGAAACCTTGCCTGTATAGTTGACGGACGTAACGCTGTACTTTATAAGGCAGAGATTGGGGTGAGCCATATTGGCGATATGTTCCACGTGCAGGCGGAGTTTGTTTCCCCGCGAAGAGGTTACTTCCGCGTCCCGATAAGAAATACCCGCTTTCATGTCGAGGCGTCTGTTGAAACTGTCCACATCCCATTGTGCCAGGTCTAGTTCCTCGTCGATGAGGCGCAGGCTGATACTGCTCCAGTCCGGAGCATTGGGGATGCGTGTGTAGAATTGCGGAAAACCGTTCTTCCACCAGCCTACACGCGTTTTGTCCAGAAAGGTGATACCTGCCACGAATGCGCCGCGATAGCTGTCGCTGCTGTATGGTTCTTCAAAATGTCCCCGTTGTCCGAAACGGCCGTTTCCAAGACTGAATATGCTTTCCGACCACCGCATGCGGTCGGCTTGAAAACTATCTTCTATAATATTCCATTCATCGGTTTTAAGGTATTTCTTCATGGCGCTCTTTTTCTGTGTTATCGGTGTAAAGATAGACAAATAAACGGATAAACAAATAGGATGCGGAAAAAAGAAGAATGTGCCAAAACTAAAATTCGTTTGCTATTTATTTATTTTTAGGCACGGATTACGCGGATTTCACGGAAAAGAGATAAAATAAATCCGTGTCAATCCGCGTAATCCGTGCCTAAAAGAAATCATCAAGTGTATTTTACACCCTCTTACCGGTGAGGAAGCATATATTCATCGGTGAGGATAGGGGCTGTTTACGCCCTTTCTCCTTTGGTCTCTTTTATCAAATATACGCAGGCAGCTCCGATTATAAGCATCACACCCGCCGTTACCAGCATGTTTATTTCAGGGGGAAGCATCCCTTCCGGCGTAAACAGTGCCAGAATACTTCCGCCTAACGCCGCTGCTACGATTTGCGGAATACAGATGGTTCCGTTAAACAGTCCGAGATACGTACCCATGTGTCCGCCGGACAAGGCGTTGGTCAGGATGGTGAAAGGCAGTGCCAGCATGGCGGCCCATGCGCAGCCTATCAGCAGGAAAGATACGAACAGCACATACGGGCTGTGTACGAAATAGGTGGATATAAATCCGATACCGCCCAGCACGAGGCTCAGCGCGTAAATGAAGCGGCGGTCTTTGAACATGGGAATGCAGATTGCCCAAAGTACGGAACCGATAGCCTGTACGGCAAACAGTACGCCTACCCAGTTGGCAGCTTCCTGATATTGCAGGCTCTTGGTGTCGAGAACTATTTTTGTGATTCCGTTTACCGTATTTTCAACGGTGGGAGCGTCAAATACATTTGCGGCGATGCTTCCGTTGGTGTATGTCCACATGAACATAAAGGCGAACCAGCAGAAGAACTGCACCAGCCCTACTGTCCAAAAGGCTTTCGGCGCTTTTACCAGCAGCTTCAGCATATTGATTTTCTCATGTTCCTGCTCTTCCGTGATACCGTGATATTGGGCATACTCTGCGGGCGGCATTTCCTTGACTTTGACCGTTGTATAAATAACGCAGAATATCAGAATGGCGGCCCCGATATAGAACGAGTAGATTACGGAATCGGGAATAACCCCTTGGGGTGCCGTATTGCTGATACCCACCCACGCAAATATGAACGGGAACAGATAGCCCACCAGGCTGCCGGCATTGCATAAGAAACTCTGGATGGAATAGGCAAGTCCTTTCTGTTTCTCGTTCACCATGTCGCCTACCATCATCTTGAACGGCTGCATTGCCATATTAATGGAAGTATCCAGAAACATCAGCGATACCAGACCGAAAATCATGGCCGTGCTCACCGCCATACCGAAACTGCCGGCATTGGGCAGCAGGCACATGACGAGTACCGCAACCAGCGAGCCGATGAACAGATAGGGAATGCGACGTCCGAACCGTGTCCATGTCCTGTCGCTGGCAGCTCCTACGATGGGCTGCACGATGATACCTGCCAGCGGCGGTAATATCCAGAAATAGCTCAAACTGTGCGGGTCGGCTCCTAAAGTAGAGAATATACGGCTGATGTTCGCGCTTTGCAAGGCATACGCAATCTGTACGCCGAAGAAACCGAAGCTGATATTCCATAGTTTCCAGAAACTTAAATCGGGTTTTACTTTCATTGCTCTCTTGTTTTTTATGATATTAGTTTATAGATGAATTCGGTTGTGTTTTTATTTGGTCGTTCCCCTTACCACCAGGTTTGTCCGCACAATCTTGTTGGTGCTTTTTCCCTCGTGCCCGTTCAGCTTGTCTGTAAGGATGCTGAATGCGCTTTTGCCCACTTCTTCTCCGTGCTGCTCCACAGTGGTCAGTTTCGGGTCGGTGCTTTGGGCGATGGCTCCGTCGGTGAAGCCGCAGATGGAAACTTCGTCCGGCACTTTCAGTCCCACCAGCTTGCAGGCATACAATATACCTGCCGCCGTTTCGTCATTAATTGCAAAGAAACCATCGGGACGATTGTCACTCTCCAGCAGGTCGGGCGTTATGGCAATGGCGCGTTCACGGTTGTCGCACAGCTTTATCATGCTGTCGTCCACCGGCACTTTGTATTTCTTCATGGCATCCAGATAGCCGTTCCGCCGGTTTTTGGTAATCTCCAGATGCGGAGATGCGCCGTAGAAGAAGATACGTTTGCATCCGGTCTGAATCATGTACTCTACGGCGGCAAACGAGCCGGCATAGTCGTCCACAACCACCCGTTCCGTTTTCAGCTCCGTACAGATGCGGTCGTAAAATACAATCGGTATGTCGTTGTTCAGCAGCTCCTGATAGTGGTCGTATTGCTCCGTGTTTTTGGCAAGGGAGGCTATGACGCCGCAAACGCGGGCGGCAAGGAAAGAGTGGACGATTTTGACTTCCTGTTCGTAAGACTCGTTGCTTTGAGCCACGATTATGTTGTAGCCGGCTTTGGCCGCCGCTGTCTCGATGCCGCTCAGCACGCACGAGAAGAAATGATGCACCAGTTGGGGCACAATCACGCCAATCGTATTGCTGCGGCTCGAACGGAGGTTCACGGCAAGCACATTGGGTTTGTAGTTATGTTCGCGGGCGTAGGCATGGATGAGGTCACGGGTTTCCCGGCTGATGTCCGGATTATCCTTGAGCGCTCTCGACACGGTGGACGGCGAGACATTCAATGCCCGGGCAATATCTTTAATGGTTATCTGCGGTTTGTTCATCAGTATGATTTCAATTTTCAGCCAAAGGTAATAAAAATAGGAAGATATACGAAGACCGTAGCCGGGCTTCTTATTTATCCTGCTGCAAAAATAGCGGAATGCGTCTAATAAAAGTTTTCTGTTGATACATATCGGGTTATAAGTTTGTGCAAACGATTGCATGTACTGTTTGCAACCATGTATTTGCCCGCTGCACGGTAAATTCCCGGTAAAAATCATTTGCTATACGATAAATCTCCGTAACTTTATCCTCTGGAAAATGTGGTATCCTTTAATTAATATTATAATGTATTGGCTGACTATGATAAAGAGACTTGTTTTATTTTGTTGCCTATGCTTGCCGGCATTGGCTGTCTCTGCCCAAGAGCAGGAAGTTAAGTTTGCTTTCGATAACTATCACCGCTATTACCGCGAGGCGCGCCTCTGCACCGATAGTGTAAAATTGGAGGCAATGAAGAAATTGCGTGTCTATTTTCATGAGCATCCTTACAGGCTGTCTAAGGTGAATATGTCCGTGCCGCCCGCCAGGTGTCTGGAGTTGCTTACGCCGGAGGGGACATTCTCGGATATGGACGCTTTGGAAGCTGAGTTCGAACGTAGCAATGCCTATCGGAAGAGCTTCCATACAACAGCCGATGACCGGGTGGGTATTTTCATCGGAAACGCTCTTGACCGCTTGTGCTGCATTGCCGACGCATACCGCCGCGGTACGCTGACGGCAGACGAGTCGTTGAGCGACAAAGTGCTGAAAGCGGTGGTGCACTACGGCATGCTGGAAGCCGGACGCTCGAACGCCGTTTCCCGTTTTCACGCTTCCTGCTTTGCCATTCCTACGGCTGCGGTAAACATCTATTTCGCCTGGCTGGATAAAATGGAACTTGCCGAACGCGGCGGTGCAACTCCTTTGCTGGAGGCCGCTTGCGATATGCTGAAGGTATTGGGGCTGCAAGCCTATACGCAGCCGCTGCGTCATGATGAAACCGACAAGAACGTTGTTTCGATAGAACGTTTCCGCAATCATGTATGGTGGGTGGGCGGCAACGCGTTGGCATACCGTTCGCTATTGCCCGTAGCTGCAATGTACAGTTCGGTGCCTATGGTGGATGTATTGGCAGAAGTTTGCCGGAGAGGTATCAGCGTGACTTCCCAACTTACTCTGCACGATTCTTTCTGGACCGAAGGTTTTACTGCCGACGGTGCAGGGTGGGGACATGGTAAGCAATGCCTGATTTGGGGATATCCCATAGACGGAACCTTCAATGCCTTGAATATGCTGGGTATGCTGAAAGGGACACCGTGGGCGGAGCGCCTGAGCAGGAAGAATGCCCAAGCTATCCTGAACTTTCTACGCGGTGGAAACTGGTACTACTATAAAGGATTTACCTTGCCTTGTCTGGACCGTGGCTCGTATGTCTATACCGCTGCCGAAAAAGAGATTCCTTACGCAAAGATGCTGAATAAAGTGCTGACGGACTGGATGGATGCTTTTACGGAAACCGAGCAGGCGGAGTTACGGCAGTTATGGAAAGAAGTGAAAGAAAAGCATATCCGGATGGCGGGGTACGCTCCGGGTATGTATTCCGGAACCCGCTGGTTCTTTAATAACGATGATTTGATAAAGAAAACCCCCGACTGCCACATAATGGTGAATATGGCTTCTATGCGTTGTGACGGCTTGGAGAGTGCTCCCAACTTTGCCGATGCCTATAATTTCTACCCTACGGACGGTATGACTTTGTTTCAGCGCAGCGGCAACGAATATCGCTCCATCATGGGTGGCTGGGACGTAACGGCATCTCCCGGAGTAACCGCACGCGAAGGCATGGAGCGCCTGGAACCGGTAGTTAACTGGCGCGGCTATTGCAGTAAGCATAATTATGCGGCAGCAGCCACGGACGGTAGCGGCGATGCAGTGGCGGGATATATTTTCGAGAAAATGAATGCTTCGGAGAAAGAGGGTGTGAACGACCGGGGCAGCAGTGCCGGCTGTAACGAGGTGCTTTATGGTGTAAAGGCTTATAAATCTTATTTTATTCAGGGAGACTATATGGTTGCCTTGGGAGCGGGTGTAACGAACAGGCAGTCCGGACAGCCGGGACACATCCGTACCACTATCGACCAGACGGCCTTGCTGAATGATGTCTGTTTATTGGAGAAAGGCAAGAAAACGGCTCTTTCAGCCGGTGTGCATACTTGGAAAATCTCAGGCAAGAACACACCCTGGCTGGTGCAGGAGGGGCAATTTGCTTACCGCGTTCTTCCTGAATACAGCCGGAAAGCGTTCGTAGCCTGCGAAACGCGTCCTGCGAACTGGGTGCTGCACAACAAAACAAATGCCGGTAAGAAGAATCTGCCGGATAGCGTGAAAATTCTCCGTTTGTGGATTGACCACGGACAAGCGCCCGTGGATGATACGTACGGTTATACCGTGTATACGGGAAAGAGCACTCCGTCCGCCCGGTTGCCTTTCCGTGTACTGAGGAATGACTCCTTGGTACAGGCGGTGCAGTCGGCAGATAAAAAACTGTTGCAGGCGGTGTTCTATCCGGGCAACCATGGCCTGCAGGCCGGCGGTGTGTCGCTTGCAGCTTCTGAACCTTGTACCGTAATGATAAAGATGGTGGCAGGAAAGTCCGTCTTTACAGTGACGGATGCCTGCATGAATGCGGCTTTGAAGAAAATAACGCTTACTTATAACGGTGAAACGATAGAAGTATCTATGCCGCAGGGGGAATTTTGCGGTAGGACGGCATCGTATGAATTGCCTTAATGGGGCAGACGGGATGCCTTGCTTCAATGAATGTTATATTACTATAATACTTGGAATCATGAAACACATTAAATTTATTACTTTCTTTTTGAGTATCGCATGCCTTTTCATTGCATGCAAGAACACGGCCGACAACGATAGGGAAGGCACGTCTCCGGCACCGGAGCAGATTCCCGGCACCGGAGATGATTCTTTTGCCAAAGGCGCCGACATCAGTTGGGTTACGGAAATGGAAGCGGCCGGACATCGCTTCTATAATGCCGACGGCAAGCAGCTTGAATGCACTGCCCTGATGAAGGAGTGCGGACTGGATGCGGTTCGCCTGCGTGTGTGGGTAGACCCGGCAGAGCACGGCAACTGGTGCAATACACCCGATGTCGTAGCCAAGGCCAAGAGGGCGAAGGATTTGGGAATGGACGTAATGATAGATTTCCATTATAGTGACTGGTGGGCAGACCCCGCCCAGCAAAACAAGCCTGCCGCATGGAAGGACAAAACGCTGCCGGAACTGAAGAAAGCCATCGGCGACCATACGGTAGCGGTGCTTCAGGCCTTGAAGGCGGCGGGAGTTTCTCCCAAATGGGTGCAAGTGGGCAACGAAATACGTCCGGGTATGTTGTGGGATAAGAATGTGGCGCTGAGCGGTGCATCCTATGATGTGAAAGAGCGTGACTTGAAAAACGCTCCGGCAACGGCGTCGGATAAAGTCGTGTATCCCGCAAACTGGAGTAATTTGGCCGATTTCATCACTGAGGGCTACAATGCGGTGAAGTCAGTCTTCAGCGATGCGATTGTGATTGTTCATCTGGACAACGGTTGGGATAAAGAACTGTTCAACTGGTTTTTCGATGAGCTGAAGAAACACAACGGGAAGTGGGATATGATAGGCATGTCGCTTTATCCTTACTGGACACGGATGGAGAAGTCGGATTATACCGCCGATGACATTATCACCGACTGCATGGAGAATATCAAGGCGTTGGGCGCCAAGTATGATTGTGATGTGATGATAGTGGAAACCGGCATGGAATGCGGTGATGACAAGGGCAATCTGGCAAGTGCGTCTGTCCTTGCCGAAGGCAAACGGCAGTTGGAACGCATCGTCAAGGAAAGCCGAGAGAATACCGGAGGACGCTGCAAGGGTGTGTTCTATTGGGAGCCGGAGTGCAAGCCGAGCCAGTATCGGTTGGGAGCGTTTACTGCCGACGGCCGCCCTACGGTGATTATGGATGCGTTTAAATAACCTGTAAAACAGCATAATTATGAATAAGAGACTGATAACGGGCATCTGTTGCTTCTTCCTCTTTACGGCCGTTATGGCGCAGCGTACCGAAGTGCTATTGGAAAAGGGCTGGAAGTTCTTCCGGGGAGATATATCCGGAGCTGCTCATCCGGGATATGACGATGAGCAATGGCAGGCGGTAACCGTGCCTCACGATTGGGCCATTTACGGACCGTTCGACCGTGACAACGATTTGCAGAAAGTAGCCGTCACGCAGAATTTCGAAAAACAGGCTTCGGTAAAGACCGGACGCACGGGCGGATTGCCTTATGTAGGCGTAGGCTGGTATCGCACCACCTTTACCGTTCCCGCCCGCAAACAGGCTACACTGGTTTTTGACGGAGCCATGAGCGAAGCCCGTGTCTATATCAACGGGCAGGAAGCCTGCTTCTGGCCTTTCGGCTATAACTCTTTCCATTGCGATGTCACACCTTATATATATAAGGACGGAAAACCCAATACGCTTGCCGTGCGGTTGGAGAACAAACCGCAGTCTTCGCGCTGGTATCCCGGTGCGGGGTTGTACCGGAATGTCCGCCTGCTGACGACCGAACCGGTATGCGTTCCGGTGTGGGGCACTCAGCTTACCACCCCGCACGTGTCGGACAAGTATGCTTCCGTGCGTTTGCGTACGGAGATTGCCAATGCCGGAAACAAGCATATCCGGATTGTGACCGAGATTATATCGCCGGACGGTAAGGTGGTTGCCGCCAAAGACAACACCCGCAAAATAAACCACGGGCAGCCTTTCGAGCAGAACTTCCTGGTAGATGCTCCCGCTTTATGGTCGCCGGAGACACCCCGGCTCTACAAGGCGTCTTCCAAGATATATGCCGACGGCAGGCTGGTGGACGAATATACCACCCGTTTCGGCATCCGCAGCATAGAGATTGTGGCGGACAAAGGCTTTTTCCTGAACGGCAAGCACCGTAAGTTTCAGGGCGTCTGCAACCATCACGACCTGGGGCCTTTGGGGGCTGCCGTCAATGTGGCTGCTCTCCGCCGCCAGCTCACGCTGCTGAAGGATATGGGTTGCGATGCCATCCGTACATCGCACAATATGCCGGCTCCGGAACTGGTGGAACTTTGCGACGAAATGGGCTTTATGATGATGATAGAGCCTTTCGATGAATGGGATATTGCCAAATGCGATAACGGCTATCACCGTTACTTCGACGAATGGGCGGAGCGGGACATGGTGAATATGTTGCGTCATTACCGTAATAATCCGAGTGTGGTCATGTGGAGCATTGGCAACGAAGTGCCTACGCAGTGCAGTGCCGAGGGCTATAAAGTCGCTTCTTTCCTGCAGGATATATGCCACCGCGAAGATCCCACACGTCCTGTTACCTGCGGTATGGACCAGGTGTCTTGCGTCCTGGAAAACGGTTTCGCCGCTATGATAGACGTTCCCGGTCTCAACTACCGCGCCCACCGCTATGTGGAGTCTTACAACGCACTTCCGCAGAATATCATTCTTGGTTCGGAAACCGCCTCTACCGTAAGTTCCCGCGGAGTCTATAAATTCCCGGTAGAGAAACGGGCAGGGGCAACGTATGCCGACCACCAGTCTTCGGGGTATGATGTGGAGTATTGCTCTTGGTCGAATGTGCCCGATGAGGACTTTGCCCTGGCCGATGATTACGACTGGACTATCGGGCAGTTTGTCTGGACGGGTTTCGACTATCTGGGCGAACCCTCTCCGTACGACACGGATGCCTGGCCCAGCCACAGTTCCGTATTCGGCATCATTGACTTGGCAAGCCTGCCCAAAGACCGCTATTATCTGTACCGCAGCATCTGGAACAAGACCGCAAATACCCTGCACGTCCTTCCGCACTGGACATGGCCGGGCAGGGAAGGAGAGAATACTCCCGTCTTTGTTTATACCAGCTATCCCGCTGCGGAACTTTTCGTCAATGGCAAGAGCTACGGTAAGCAACGCAAACTGACGGCATCGGAGAGCAAAGCCTTACAAGGCAAGGACTCGCTTGCCTTGCAACGCCGCTACCGCCTGATGTGGATGGATGTTCCTTATGAACCGGGCGAACTGAAAGTCGTGGCTTATGATGCTTCCGGCAAACAGGCAGAAGAGAAAATCGTCCGTACCGCCGGCAAACCTCATCATCTGGAACTGGTTGCCGACCGCACCCGGCTTGCTGCCGACGGTAAAGACCTTGCCTACATCACCGTCCGCGTTGTCGATAAAGACGGCAATCTCTGCCCGTCGGACAATCGTCTTGTTTCTTTCTCTGTAAAAGGAGCCGGCCGTTACCGCGCGGCAGCCAATGGCGATGCCACCAACCTCGACCTTTTCCATTTACCCAAGATGCCGGCTTTCAGCGGACAGTTGACGGCTATCGTGCAGAGCACGGAACAGTCCGGTGAAATTGTTTTTGAAGCCAAAGCCAAAGGCTTGCAGACTGGGACAATCTTGTTGTCTGCCGGTAGGTAGCATTTGCATTATTTCTGTTTCAGAGTTTTGCATAATTTGTCATCACTCGTCACCAATCACTCTGTATCCCTTTCCAGCAAAGGGATACAGGGAGTGACGACAAGCGTGGTGAGAGTGATGACTGATTCGTGGTCGTCACGCGAATAAATATTATATATCTTATAATCAGTATGTTATCTTAATAGGCACACAGCCGATAATAGAGACTTATTTGACGATTTACTACTCCAAAAGACCTTTATCATGCGATTCGGTGCATTGTTTGAAGATAAATGCACCCGTAATTTCCGGAATATGCCCTGTGACAGTAAGGTATTTGTTTGGGATAAATGCCTCATTCCCTCTTTCTTTTCTTTGTTTTATCGCATGTATAATGTCCTTTTATCACTTCCTTTTCCTTGTTTTCCGGCTGCGGGCTCTACGGTTGCCAATTGCGGGCCCGACAGCCCGCGGCTGGCAACCGTAGAGCCCGCAACTGCGAAACGAAAAAAAAGACCTGCTGTTCCGGGGAAAATGCAGTAGCTAAACTACTATTTAGCGTGTGTTTTTGCAGATATTACCCTGCTGATTTCCCGTTATTTATTACGCGTTTCCATTGGTGTGCCCATGCGTTTATGAGATGATAGCGCATGATGCCGGATATAGTGCAATCGTTTGCATTCTTCTTATTGAACTTTTTACGGTATCTTTGTCTCTTACTCGACAATATAGCATACATTTGTTGTATCATAATAAAGTATTTGGAGCACGTTCCGTATTTAGGTTAATATACTGAAACGTCTTTTGAATATACTGTAGATAATTAATATTGTTAACTTTAATTTTTAAATGCATGAAGCAAGTTAATCTTAGAATCTGTCGAACGATTCTTCCCCTGTTATTAGGGTTATTCTTGTCAGTTGGCGTTTATGCACAGAACATCACGGTGAAAGGGCATGTGAAAGATGCTTTGGGTGGTGTGATTGGCGCTAATGTCATTGAAAAAGGTAATCCGTCTAATGGCACCATTACCGATGTGGACGGAAATTTTACATTGTCTGTACCCAAAGGAGCAATTCTTCAGGTATCTTTTATAGGATACAAAACACAGGAAATAGAAGCAACTTCATCTGTGATTGTGACTTTGAAAGACGATTCGGAATTATTGAATGAAGTGGTTGTCATCGGTTACGGTGTGGCTAAGAAAAATGACCTTACCGGTTCGGTGACAGCGATCAAGCCGGATGAGAAAAATAAAGGTCTGGTCGTAAGCGCTCAGGATATGATTCAAGGTAAGATTGCCGGTGTAAATGTAAACACCACTTCGGGAGCTCCCGGTGAAGGTGCTCAAATCCGTATTCGTGGTGGCGCTTCTTTGAATGCCAGCAACAATCCGCTTATAGTGATAGACGGCATGCCGATGGATAATAACAATACCAAAGGTGTGAACAATCCGCTTTCACTTGTCAATCCTAATGATATTGAAACTTTTACGGTGCTGAAAGATGCTTCTGCTACGGCAATTTACGGTAGCCGTGGTTCTAATGGAGTAATTATCATTACAACTAAAAAAGGACGTAAGAACCAGGCACCGAAGGTTTCATATAACGGAACTTTGTCGGTAAGTACGATTGCCGACAAGCTCGATGTAATGAACGCTCCCGAATATGTTGAATTTATCAAGAATACGTATGGCGAAGGCTCGGCAGCTTATGCAGGACTCGGATGGCAGAAATACAATGAAGATGGTACACCGGACTTTTCTGCCGGCACATATAATACGGATTGGCAGGATGAAATATACCGTGCCGGTATCAGTCACGACCATAATGTCAGCGTTACCGGTGGAGTGGGCAATGAAAGTTGGTCCATGCCTTATCGTGTCAGCGTAGGATATACCAATCAGGAAGGTATTCTGAAAGGTTCCGATTATAACCGTTTTACAGCAGGGTTTACTCTGAATCCCTCATTGCTGAATGATCATCTTAATTTTAACATCAATGCCAAGTATTCTTACTCCAAGACAAATCCGGGTGGTACGGATGCTATCGGTGCAGCTATCTCTATGGACCCGACTCGTCCGATAATGAGTGAGGACGAACAGTTCAAGAATTGGGGCGGTTATTGGCAGTGGACAAAGAATACTTCCGAATACGACCCCACTTTCCCGTTTGCACGCAATGATGATGCTCCTAAAAATCCGGTGGAACTGATTGAACATTATACATTCGATAAGAGCGCTACCGTACTTCTCGGTAATTTTGAAGCCGATTATAAGATACATGGATTTGAAGACTTGCGTTTGCATATGAATCTTTCGGGTGAATATGCCGATGGTGGAGAATATACTAACAACAATCCGTATTCGACTTATGGCTTCTATTATGGAGGTGTAGGCGAGAATAAGGAAAAGAAATACAACCTGATTGCTACGGCATACGCCCAGTACAACAAAGATTTCAACAAGGCACATCATCTGGATGTGATGGTGGGTTACGAATATAACCACATGAAATATTGGGGTGGAGAATGGTTCGAAAACTATTATCCTTCTACCAATGAGAGTTATTATGACGATGGTACTCCGAAAGCCGGAACAATAAACAGCTCTTCTACAAAGAATTGGAGAGGCCAGATTTATCTTGTCAGCTGGTATGGACGTGTCAATTATTCGCTTCTTGACCGTTATCTTTTCACCTTTACAGCCCGTTATGACGGTTCGAGCCGTTTTGCAGACGGACAACGCTGGGGTTTCTTCCCTTCGGCAGCCTTTGCTTGGCGTGTGAAGGATGAAGCTTTCCTGAAAGATGTAGATGCTGTCAGTGACTTGAAACTTCGTCTTGGCTGGGGTAAGACCGGTCAGCAGGATACCGGTAAGGAATACTACACAGCCATATACAAGGTAAGCACCAGTGAGAACCATCGTTATCCGGTAGGTCCTAACAATCCGGGTACGCTTTATCAGCCTTTGCCTTATAATGACGACCTTACTTGGGAAACTACGACCACATGGAACTTAGGGTTGGATTATGGAATGTTTGACCAGAGACTGACTTTGAACCTTGATGCTTATTACCGCGAAACCACGGACTTGCTTTCCACACCTACAATTCCGGCAGGACAGAACTTTGATAATGCCCTTATGCTTAATGCCGGTTCTTTGAAGAATACCGGTGTTGAAATAGCTCTGTCGGGCAAACCTGTTCAAACAAAAGACTGGTTTGTGGAACTTGGAATGAACATAGCATACAATAAGAATGAGATAACTGGTCTTTATGGCGGACGTGACGTTATTGAAGCAGGTATGAAAGTGGGTACCGACCAGCAAATCACCTATCATAAAGTGGGACTTCCCGCCAACTCCTTCTGGGTGTATCAGCAGGTGTATGACGAAAGCGGACGTCCTATCATGGGATGTTATGTAGACCGGAATGCTGACGGCAGCATAGACGAAAACGACCGCTATTATTATAAAAACATTATAGCGCCTTGGACAGGCGGATTTAATTTTAAAGTAGCTTATAAGAACTGGGACCTCGGAACCAACTTCAGAGCCAGCTTCGGTAATTATGTATACAATGGCATCGAATCGGGCAAGGCAAATTCTGCAATGCTTTATAATTCCAAAGGATATTACGAGAATAGCACGGCAGATATCGTAAGCCTTGGCTGGAGTTCTTACAATTATGCGCTTACTGATTATTTTGTACAGAATGCAAGTTTCCTGAAGTGTGACAATATTACGCTTGGATATAATTTCGATAATCTTTTTAAAGCCGGCAAGTACAAAGGCGTGTCAGGACGTATCTATGCTTCATGCTCAAATGTCTTTACCATTACGAAGTACAAAGGGCTTGACCCGGAACAGACTTCCGGAAAGGAGAGCAGCCTCTATCCGCGCAGCCGTACTTTCCTTCTTGGATTGAATCTTAATTTCTAATTTAATAACTGAGGACAATTATGAAACTAAATAAAATAAAAGCAATATTTCCTGCCATTGCTCTTTTTCTGACAGCAAGCATGACTTCCTGTATGGATGATCTTGAGAAAGGGAATATAGACCCTACCGTAGAGCCTAATCCGAATCTGTTGGGGCTGTATAGCAAATGTTATGCCGGACTCATCATGGAAGGTAATGACGGTAATGCGGATTTTACCATAGACGATGCCGGTAAATCGACGTTATTGCGTAACGTGTTTAATTTTAATGAACTTTCTACCGATGAGGCTATCTGCTGGTGGAGCGACGGTGGTATTACCGATATCGGTTATAACCAATGTATGCCGGGTACTGCGACTCTCAGATTTCTTTATTATCGTCTGATGTCCAATATTACGTACTGCAACCATTATTTGAGCCTTGAAGCGGCACAAGCCGATAAGACGATGCTTGCAGAGGTGCGTTTTATCCGTGCATACAACTATTTCTTAATGCTCGATTTCTTTGGAGACCCCTCTTTTATAGAGACAATTACCTCGGAAGTGCCTAAACAAGCCCATGCCTATAATGAGAAATTTGACGAGAGTGCCACATATACCCGTGCGGAACTTCTGCAATTGGGACGTGAATTCCTCTTTAATTGGGTGAAAAAGGAATTGGAAAATGCCGAAGCGGATATGTTGCCTGCCGAACCGGAAACGGACAGTGATGCAAACTATGGCCGCGCTGACAAAGCGGCAGCCTGGATTTTGCTGAGCCGTTTATATCTTAATGCCGGTACTTATCTTAATAATGACGGGCAGAACAATCCTCATTGGGATAAAGCGTTGGAATATGCTGAAATGGTTATCAATTCAAATTACGCAATCTTTGATGATACCAGGATTCCGACAGAAGCTACGCAGAGAGGCTATCGTCCGTACGATTTGCTCTTTATGGGTGATAACGGATCGAATGGTGCCAGTTGTGAAGCCATACTTCCGCTTCTTCAGGATGGAAAGGTGACGAAAGGCTATGGAGGTTCGCTTTTCTTTATTGCCGCTATGTGGAACGATAAGATGCAAACCGTAACCGACCTAACTGCCGGTACTACGGGTAATACGTGGTCCGGTATGCGATGCCGTCCTCAACTGATTGAGAAGTTTACTAATAATCCTGAATCTTTTGTAGGCAAGTCGACGAAGGAAATCCGTGCTTTGCAAATCGATGACCGTGCGCTTTTCTGGGGAAAAGGTTCGGACGGCGATGAACGTACGCTTGACTTGGGAGATAACTCCAGTTTCTATCAAGGCTTGGTAACTACGAAATGGAATAACAACTATTCCAACGGCGGAAGCCCGTACGATGTGTTCGATGTGGATACGGATTTCTTCCTTTTCCGTGTGGCTGAAGCTTATCTCAATGCTGCGGAAGCAGAAATGCATCTCAATGGCGAGAGTTCAACAAAGGCAAAAGGTTATATCGATATCTTGCGTAAGCGTGCTCACACGGCTACAAGCGATTCTTACAACCTGAACTATATTCTTGACGAGCGTTCGCGCGAATTCTATTTCGAGGGTCTCCGTCGTACCGACCTTATACGTTTTAATCAGTTCGGTGGTACGCAAACTACCTATAACTGGTCGTATAAAGGCGGCAATATCAATGGAGTGACATTCGATAAGACAAGAAATCTTTTCCCTCTCCCGACATCGGAAATACAGGCAAACAGAAGCCTTATCCAGATTGATGGTTATAATGAGACAGAAGAGTAAAGTTAAAACAGTAAATTTAGAAAAGTAATATGAAGAATAAATTATTGCTTGGTGCTGTGCTTGTCGGTACTGCCGGCATATTTGCAGCATGTTCGGATGATAATGATTCGAACCCTACGCTGATACAACCCACGGAGTTCGTCTTGAACACTCCGGCTTACGTGAACGAAACGGTTGATTTGGAGAATACGGAAGCTCTTCGGTTGACATGGTCACAACCGGAATATACAACAGGCAATGCTCCGATTAATGCGACATATGAAATACAGGTTTCTCCGACAAACTCATTCACTGTGTCTACGGACGAAGCGGATGCGGATGAGGAAAATGCTCTTGTTGCCGATTATGCAGTTATCGACAAGACTTCTACAACCTGTTTTGCTGATTTGGCGGCATCTGAACTTAACAAGGCTCTGGCTAAAGTAGCGAAGTGGAAAGCAGACGCTGTTCCTGCCGAACAAAAGACTTTTATTCGTATCAATGCATTTGTGCTTGAAGGTATGAATAGATTGAATGCCATTACATCGAATGTGGTAGAAATCAGTGTGGCTCCTTATTATGTGGAATTGTCGGATGCCGCTCCTATTATGTGGTATCTTGTCGGAAATAATTTTGGTGACGGTGCTTGGAGTGATAAGCCGGGCGAAAGTAGCTTCCCGCTGTTCATGCAAAGCGATTACAATTATGATAAGGTGACCGGTGCCGGTGAAATTACCTACCTCAACTATTTTACAACTGAGGAGTGGAAGATACAGCCTGCGGATTTCAATTGGGATTATGGATTTTGTGGTACAGGCGCTCCCAATGAGGCTGTTTATCGTAACGGCGGAGCCGATGGCGGAAATATCACATGTAATCCGGCCGGATATTATCTTGTTACCATTAATACCGGAGCGAATACTTGTACTATTGTCAATCAGGAAATAACCCCGGCTGTTTACGGTCAGATATGTATCACCGGTGATTTCTGCGATTGGGCCGACCAGAACATGACTCCGGTGAACAAGAGCGGTGAAAACCATGTATGGTGTTATATGTTGACAGTGGAAGAGGATGCCGTGAAGCAGATTAAGTTCAAGATTCCCGGTTCTTGGGATACAAATTGGGGATATGGTTCGGAAGACGGCGAGGTATCTGTTTGCGGTAAGGCAGCAGCCGGAGGCAAGAACATCGGTGTTGCGGCAGGTACATGGGTTATCATGTTCAATGATATAACCGGTGAATTCAGTATTATTCCTAAGAAATAAATTACACACTTTAAAAGAAAGATACTATGATAAAGAAATTAGTATATGGCTTGGCTATCATTGCAGGACTTGTTTCCTGCAATGATGACTATACGGATTGGGCAAGCCCTCAAAGCAATGATTCCAAAGAACCGGTCGATAAAATCGCATTTACGGTAGAACCGGCAGTCAGCGCCATTGATTTTGTAGTGGAAACGGCGGAAAATATTCAGTTATTTACTACCAGTCTGCAAGATGGGCAGGTAAGTGAATACGCGCTTACTCTTTCTGCTGAAGGTAAGGATAAAACCGCCGCTCTGAGCGCAACGGCAGCCGGGATGGTTGCTTCAACCGATTTGGCAAACGCGGTAGCGGCTATTTATGGTAAAAGCCCCGAAGAACGGACTGTTGCTGTAGAAGTGGCAGCCGATGTAACGGTAAAAACAGAAGACGGTAGCATCATAACCAAGAAGAAAGCTTCTCCGTTTACTTTGAAAGTCAAGCTGAATACCCCATTGGAGTATTTTCTGGTAGGCGACGTTACATCATGGGCAGACAAGTCGGCAAAATGTATGCTTTATCCACAAGGAGATAAGAAATATGCGTATACGACCGATTTTACTAAAACTGAGAATGGTGTACAAACAGCCGGTAATCTAAAAATTTGGTTAGGTGCAGATATTGGAAATTGGGATAATTGTTATGGTGCTGAGAGCGATGGCGATAATGCTGTTTCCGGTAAGTTGGTATCAGTAAATGCCGGAGCGATAGCTTGTCCGGAAGTCGGTAAATTTTATAAACTGGAAGTTGACTTTTCTACAAACGAATATGCTTGGACAGAACTGACTGATCAGGCTCCGAAATCTTATACTCATATAAGTTTGATTGGTGACTATAATGATTGGGATACAGCGGGTTCTGAGAAAGATTTGGAACAGATTACTCCGCATAACTGGTATATAGCTGGCTTTGAACCGGGAAAAGACGGTGTATTAAAGTTGCGTGCTGACCATAAGTGGGACATTTCTTGGGGTGCTGCAACGGATAACGTAACAATAGCGGATAAAAACTATTTGTCATTGACTACTGCAGATGGTAAGAATGTTGTTGTTCCCAATGGAAAATATAATGTATTCTTTAATGATATTACAGGTGAAGTTGTATTTCAGACGGCTGAATAATATCTGCGATATATAAAGAATATTTATTTTAAATCAGGCGAGTGTGTCTGAACTTGCTACAAGTTACATGGATTTGGTGTTATTTCTTCTCTTTGTATTAAGGGATTCCATACCGGTCTGCGTTGTTTAAGGCAAGTTCAGACACATTTCTTTTAATTGTATGTAAAATCTGATAAAATGAAGAACGTAAAATCTGTTTTATATTTAATATTGGGTTTGCTGATAAGCTCTTTGATGGCTTGTAGTGATGACCCCGGAGCTTTTTCTGAGCCTGCACCGGGGCAGGATGAAACTCCTGAAGGATATGTCTCTTTAGAACCCTCATCCGATACGTGGGACGGAACCAAACGTGCCGATATTACTTATCAGACATTGGTGTATTCATTTGCCGATAGTAATAATGACGAGTGGGGCGATTTCAGAGGACTCACAGATAAGCTGGATTATCTTAATGAAATGGGTGTGAATGCAATATGGCTGTCGCCAATTCATCCGGCAATGTCTTATCACGGATATGATGTGAAGGATTATACAACAGTGAATGCCCGGTATGGAACTATGGATGATTTTGAACGGTTGATTGCCAAAGCCCATGAATTGGGTATAAAAGTCTATTTGGATTATGTGATGAACCATACCGGAAAGGATCATCCTTGGTTTATAGATGCGAAATCGTCCAAGGAAAGTGTTTACCGTAACTATTACATCTTCTCACAAGACCCGAAATCCGATATTACTGCCGGTAAAATTCCAATGATAAAGCGGGAAAGCTCTACGGGATATAATGCAGGCGAATGGTTTTCGGCTGGTATAGGTGATGCCATGAAAGGATATTATAAGTTTGTACTCGACTGGTCTAATGCTGCAAGTCCCACCATAACAGTTACAAAAGAAGATACTCCGAACGCGGATACTCCGGACGTAACCACGCAAGATGCCAAGTACTTATATTATGGTGAGGGCATTTGCAAGAAATTCTATGCGAGAGGCAATAATAAGTACGAGTTAACGGTTGATCTTGATACGGATTGGGGTTTTTTAATCCGTACAAGTAATACTTCATGGGACAACGGAACGAAGTATGGTGCTCCGTCTAAAGCAAGTAAAGTGCAGTTAGGCAAGCCTTTTACTTTGAGTAATGCAAATCCTGAGGACATATTGTTTGCATCGGTCGAAGCATGGTATTTCCATTCCCATTTCCAAACAGACTGGTTTGCCGACCTTAATTACGGTGCTATTGATGATGCTGCCAACTCTCCGGCATATAAAGCAATATCCGCTGCAGCAAAAGAATGGATAGACAGGGGAATTGACGGATTCCGTTTGGATGCGGTGAAACATATTTATCACAGTGCCACTTCGGATGAGAATCCCCGTTTTCTGAAAATGTTCTATGATGATATGAACGAATATTATAAATCGAAAGGGCATACAGATGATATTTATATTGTAGGTGAAGTCCTTTCGGGCAGTGACGAGGTGGCGCCTTATTATCAAGGACTTCCCGCATTGTTTGAGTTTGACTTCTGGTATAAACTGGACTGGTCGATTGCCAACTCCACTGGTTGTTACTTTGCGAAAGACATACTTTCTTTCCAACAGAAATATGCGAGATACCGTGCCGATTACATAGAAGCTACCAAACTATCCAACCATGATGAAGACCGTACAGCATCCAAACTGGGAAAATCAGAGGCAAAGTGTAAACTTGCGGCTGCCGTATTGCTTACCGCACCGGGCGAACCCTATATTTATTATGGGGAAGAATTGGGTATCTACGGAACGAAGGAAAAGGCGGATGAATATGTACGTAGTCCGATGCTGTGGGGAGATAATTATACTACTGCCTATACGGACAAGATTGATGCCACCGTGGCTTCGAGTATAAAATCTGTAGCAGAACAGAAGGAAAATGCAAATTCGTTGCTGAATACCTATCTCTCTTTTACCCGTTTGCGTAATACCTATCCGGCTTTGGCTCAAGGTACAATGACAAAACATGCGGTATATAACGAATCGAATGAAAAATACAAGAGCATTGCTGCATGGTATATGACAAAAGATAATGAAAAGATGCTTGTTCTTCACAACTTTGGAAGCGCATCTGTTGAACTGTCATTGACAGATAATATCGAGAAGGCTGTCGGTGTATCGGGAACTGTTCAGGTGAAAGAAGGGGATAATACTTCCATACGGTTGGGAGGATATTCGTCAGTGGTCTATAAAATAGCCCAATAGCCCGTTTACTCATACATCTTTATCAGCACCCTGTTCAGCCATTCCCACCGAAAACGGAACCAGCGACGGGTGCTGATTTGTTTTCCGCCGAAGCGGAGTACGAATTCGCGGTAGCCATGTTTGTGGAAAGGCAGGCCTACGTCCATAAATTCCAGGTGGCGGTAGCCGCGTTCTTTGGCATCGCGCAATGCCTGCCACACGGCAAGAATGCCGGGATATTGCAAAGCGTATGTTTTACGCATGCCACCGGAGAACCATAGGTATGCACTGTCATTGGAATAGATACAGACGCTTCCGCCGATAACTTTGTCTTTATAGGTTACAATGAAAATACGGCTTTTCCGGGGCATTTGCTTTTCCAGAAGCTGGAAAAAGTCTATGCTTGGGAAATGCCGCCGTATCTTGGCAGAGTAGTTGTAATGCAGCATCTTGGCAAAAGCATGGATTTCTTCCGGGGTATGCGCTTCTTTTACTTCTGCTCCGTTGTTCAGCCCTTTTTTGATTTGGCGGATGCGGGAGGAACTGAAACGGGATTCTACCTGCTCCACATTATGCAACGAGTTGCGTACGCGCAGCCAGTTGACGGCAAAGTAACGGTTCTCGCGGAATACTTTATAACCGGACAACGAATTGTCCAGATTGCGGAACTCGATAAGGAAGGCTTCCCGCAGGGCTTCGTCCGTGAGGCGTTGCAGCATATCGCTAAAGACAGCTTCGCGGTCGAGCGTTTCATCGAAATACTCTCCGGTGCCATACACCTCAC
Organism: Bacteroides sp. 2201st1_D9_2201SCRN_220225; assembly: GCF_040928965.1. Lineage (NCBI taxonomy): Bacteria > Pseudomonadati > Bacteroidota > Bacteroidia > Bacteroidales > Bacteroidaceae > Bacteroides > Bacteroides sp. 2201st1_D9_2201SCRN_220225. Next base: position 57,370 of record NZ_JBCODG010000016.1, read on the forward strand.
ACCGCTTGATGATGGCGGGTGGAAACAGTCGTACGCTCTTCCGTATGGCGGCAAGCAACTTGGCTACGGGTATTCCGTTTTCCGACGCCACAATAAGCAAAGGTGCATATCCCGGAGTTGCTTCATAAACGTGAAACAGCTCCGTAGAGTGGAATGTATCGGTTCCCGGCAGTTCGGGTATCCGGCTTCCCCGATGGTATGTAGTCAGTTTCAAGGGCATTGCTGCAAATTTAAAAAAATAATCTTGTATCTTTGCATTACTTAACGACAAAGTATTCATTTCTAAACGATATACACATATGGAAAGTTTTAGCGAATTGATAAAGACCCGCCGCAGCATGCGGAAGTTTACAGAAGAGGAGTTGACGCAAGAACAGGTGGTTGCGCTGATGAAAGCCGCACTGATGGCGCCTACTTCCAAACGGAGCAATGCGTGGCAGTTTATCGTGGTGGATGATAAGGAAACATTGAAAAAGCTGTCTTTCTGTAAAGAGCAGGCTTCGCAATTCATAGCGGATGCCGCATTGGCTGTGGTTGTAACCGCCGACCCGCTGGCAAGCGACGTCTGGATAGAAGATGCCTCTATCGCTTCCATTTACCTGCAACTTCAGGCGGAAGATATGGGATTGGGCAGTTGCTGGGTACAGCTTCGCGAGCGTTTTACGGCATCCGGCATGTCCTCTAACGAATATGTGCACGAAGTACTCGACATGCCTTTGCAGTTGCAGGCTCTCAGTATCATTGCCATCGGGCATAAAGGAATGGAGCGCAAGCCTTTCAATGAGGACAACCTGCAATGGGAAAAGATTCACCTTAACAAATATGGAGGAAAGTAACGGTGAGTGCGGCGAAAGCAAATAACAATAAAGATACCTATAAGGCTACGGCTATCACGCTGATTGTGTTCGGCGTGCTCTATCTGGCAGACAAACTGCTGCATTTCTCCACACTGGGACTGTCGTGGGTGATGAACCGGGATAATTTTCTGCTTTATACGGCGGTCATCTTCCTGTTATTCAAGAATGACAAGTCGGTGGGACTGGTGCTGACGGGCCTGTGGCTGATATTGAATTTCGGATTGATAACGGCTCTGCTCGGTACTATGTCCGCTTATTTGCTGCCGGTGGCACTGTTGGTTGTAGGCGGTATTTTGTATTTGGTATCTACGAGATAAGATGAAAAGAAGCATAGAAGATACATCTGTTGTATTTATCGGAGCCGGCAATCTGGCTACGAATCTGGCAAAGGCGCTTTATTATAAAGGATTCCGTATCGTGCAGGTATACAGCCGTACGGAAGAGTCGGCGCGAACATTGGCGCAGGCGGTAGAGGCTGCCTATACTACCGACTTGTCGTCTGTGGCAGCGGATGCCCGGCTGTATATCGTTTCGCTGAAAGATGCGGCGTTTGTGCAACTGCTGCCCGAAATTGTTGCCGGAAAAGAAAATGCCCTGTGGGTACATACAGCCGGAAGTATCCCGATGGATGTTTGGGCAGGCAAGGTAAACCGGTATGGCGTGTTCTATCCGATGCAGACATTCAGCAAACAGCGTACGGTCGATTTCCGGCAGATACCGGTTTTCGTGGAAAGCAATTCTGCGGAGGATACCCGGACACTGAAAGATATTGCTTCCGTACTCTCCGAGAATGTCTATGAGGCCGATTCCGAACAGCGTAAAAGTCTGCACCTGGCAGCGGTGTTCACTTGTAATTTTACCAATCATATGTATGCCCTTGCAGCCGGGTTGTTGAAGAAATACGGGCTTCCTTTTGAAGTGATGCTGCCTTTGATAGACGAGACCGCCCGTAAGGTGCATGAACTCGAACCGCGTCTTGCGCAGACGGGGCCTGCCGTGCGGTATGACGAAAATGTTATCGGCGAGCACTTGCAGATGCTTTCTGACGAGCCGGACATGCAGGAACTGTACAGGCTGATTAGCGAAAGCATACATCGGCAAAATAGTTAACTTCTTGGAAAGAATAAGGATGAGTACAATCAATTACGATTTGAATAAGATAAAAGCCCTCGCCTTTGATGTGGACGGGGTGTTGAGCGCCAATGTCATTCCGATGAGTACGGAAGGCGAGCCGCTGCGTACGGTAAACATAAAGGATGGCTATGCCTTGCATCTGGCTGCCAGACATGAAATACCATTGGCTATCATTACCGGTGGACGCACGGAAGCGGTGCGCAAGCGTTTCCGTGCTTTGGGAATATTGCCGGAGAATATCTATATGGGGTCTTCTGTCAAGATACACGATTATCGTGACTTCCGCGATCGCTACGGCCTGCGGGATGAAGAAATTCTATATGTAGGCGATGATATTCCCGATATTGAGGTGATGCGCACTTGCGGTTTGCCTTGCTGTCCGCGGGATGCCGCCCCTGAGGTAAAATCCGTTGCCCGCTACATCTCCCACAAAGAGGGGGGATACGGTTGCGGACGGGATATCGTGGAGCAGTTCCTGAAAGTGAAAGGTCTTTGGATGGCAGACGAGCGGGCCTTCGGTTGGTAACTTCTGCCGGTTTGATTTCTCGCAATTCATAACTTATAATTCATAACTCTACTTAAAGCCATGTTGGATAATCTCAAAAAATATAAAGTTATACTTGCTTCCAATTCTCCCCGCCGGAAAGAGTTGCTGGCAGGACTTGGTGTGGACTACGAAGTGCGCACCCTACCGGATGTAGACGAATCGTACCCTGATACATTGCAGGGTGCGGATATACCTCTTTATATCGCAAAAGAAAAAGCGGATGCCTATCGGAACATGTTGCAACCGGGCGAACTGATGATAACTGCCGATACCATTGTCTGGCTGGACGGGCGGGTGCTTGGGAAACCTAAAGACCGGGAAGACGCTTTGTGCATGCTGCGGGATATGTCCGGTCGCACCCACGAAGTGTTTACCGGAGTTTGTATAACTACAACGGAATGGCAGCGCAGCTTTGCCGCTCAGACGGAAGTACGCTTTGCTGAGCTGAGCGAAGAAGAAATAACCTATTATGTAGATAAGTTCCAGCCGATGGATAAAGCCGGTGCCTATGGGGTGCAGGAGTGGATTGGCTTTATCGGGGTGGAGAATATTTCGGGAAGCTATTATAATATTATGGGGCTGCCGGTGCAGCGGCTTTATAAGGAGCTTGTCAAGGTAAAATAGTAGGGCTGTTAAGCTTTGCTTATCTGGCATTTTCTGCCAATGAAAGGGGATATGTCAAAACTGAAATTCGCTTGCTGTTTGTTTCTTTTTAGGCACGGATTACAGGGAAAATACAGATTTTCTTTGTTTTTTTTCCGTGAACTCCGTGTAGTCCGTGCCTAAAAGAAATCATCAAGTGTATGTTGACACATTCTCTTTTCTTTATGGAAACAGGTATGCCGTCTGGTCAGGCCAAATCTCTTATCAGCGGTATGTCTTTTTCGTCTATCCCCAACTTGATAAGCATCTCCTTGTCTTTATCGAACATCTCAAGAAAAGTCTCCCGGTTATCGCTTTCCGAGGTAGCTTTTCCGTACAGTTCGGCAGCCTTTTCCATATTTCCCAATAGCAATGCTGCGTGTCCGGCATTGAGGTAATCTGTGGAAAGCGGTTTCAAGGCAAGTATCTTGTTGTAATACCGCATGGCCTGTTCAAATTTTCCGCTGACAAACGAGCACCAGCCTATGGCACGCCATGCCTTGATGCAGTCGTTTTCCATGAAATCCAGCTTAAAGAAATACTGCAAGGCTTCTTCGTAGCGTTCCTGCTCTGCCAGGCAACTGCCGATAAGGAATGGCAGGTTTCTGTTTTCCGGTTGCATGGCTTCCGCTTTTCTGTAATATTCCAATGCCGTTGCAAAGTCCCGCAATTGGCGGTGGCAGGTGGCGAGGTGGCGGATAGTCCATACATGATCGGGTTTCAGTACATCGGCTTTCCTATAAGCTTCGATAGCTTTTTTGTAACGTTTCTCTTTTTGCAGGCAATAGCCGGTCTTTTGGAAGATTTCCGCATCGGCATGGTTCATATCCGTTATTTCTTTATAGATGCTTAAGGCTTCTGCGGGATGCTCTTTGCGGAAATGGAAGTCGGCTATGGTTGCCAATAGTTCGGGCTTGCATAAAATATCTTTCAGTGCCGGTATACGGTGCAGGGCTATTTCTTCCTTGAAAATATCACGGTACTCATGGCGGCGCTGGCTTAACTTGAAGAACCGGTATAAATCGTGGATATACTGGTTGCTGATAACGTCCGGCCGCAAGGCATACTGTCTCAGGCTGGACGACTTGCTCTCGTCCATCAGTTCATTCAAATCCTGTGATGTCATTTGGCTGAGCATCATATTACGCTGCGCTTGCGGTATATGTGCCATGGTAAAGCATAATGAATACTTGTCGCTGTTGCAGAAAAAGCCCGATTGCAGTATCAGTGACAGGACGGCGTTTTCTCCGGTAGGCTTCAGTCCGAACTCCCGTATGATGCTGGAATGCTGCATGTCGAACGGATAGAACCAGTTATGCGGATTTTGAAAGAACAGGTAACTCTTGAGTTGGGCGAACGTACTCATATATACATCGGCTCCTTCCAGTTGAAGTTCGTTCATCTCGCGTATCTTGTCGCCCAGGCCCGATGCCTCGAATGCTTTCTCCCAGTCCGGATTGCGGTCGTCTTCATCAATGTTTTCTTCGAAGCCGTACTTCATATTGCGCATGATGGTGACGTTCTTCATCATTTCCGGAATGATTTCTTCACGCATTTTCTTGTCTATCTTCTCTGTTTCACGGCTGCGGAGTAGCTGGATGTAAACCCGGTTCAACTGTTTGCCGAAGCTGCCGTCCTCATCGAGAAGCGATAACTTTGCCATCAGCTCCGGGTATAGCCGCAAGCGGTTGGAGTGTATGTGCAGTATGATGGCGATAATCACCAGGGCGCGCTGGTTGACCTGTGTGTCGGCGTGCGTTGCGGCATCCAGTAACCATGAGAATTTCCGCGGATCGAAACATTCCATCAGGCTGAGCAGGATGGCTCCGGTGAACAGACACAAGTCATTTACCGGCAACAATTCGGACTCCAGATACAGCCTGGCTTCCTGTTCTTCTTCTGCCGTCCAGCCACTGTTGCCCCATGTAGTGAGGAACAGATATTGGGCAGTGCCTTCATGGCGTTGCAGGGCGCTGTCCAGACTTTGTTTGTTGTCCGGCATAAGCTGGCAAACCGCCATATCGTCAGGAAAAGATTCCAGAACTTTCAGCCAGGAGGACATGCCGTAACCGGCTACCATATTCTTTTTGTTCTTGTGCAGGGAGTGGTAATAACGGGTGGAAACCTCATCGAGCAGGCTGATGCGGGTCTGTTCGGCAAGCTCCCAGGTTTCTGCCAGAAGTTGCCGGTATAGTTTCTGCCGTTCCGGATCGTTTACGCCCTGGCGCATGTACTGTAACATGTATTGGTAGGACACCTTAGCCTGCTCCAGACGGTTGCGGAGCGTCCAGTCGTTGCAGTTCCATAAAAAGGCTTCCAGTTGTACTTGAGCCTCTTTCAGACGTTTCTGTTCCAGTAGATTGACTATATGCTGATATTGCTCTTGTATGGCTTGCTCGTTCATAAAATTGTATTCATTAAGTGATTATACTCTACAAATGTACAAAAAGAATGCCAGAATGTTTTCATAAATCAGAAACGCACCTGCAATTGTGCCTGCAGCAGGTTGGAGTTTTCTCCTTTGTGGGGATCGCAATAGGTGTATTGCGCCTGCAAGCGGCATTTGGGATAGAACCACCATTGCACACCGGCCACATAGTTGCTCTGTTTGTAATCCTGCGCTTTGTCTTTGTTGAAATAATCATAGGATGCTACAATGTCGAATTTGGGAAGTACATGTACGGATGCGGTTGCATAGTATCCGTCGCTTTTTACATGTCCGTCTTTGCCGGCAAGGTATTCGGTACGCAGGCTGACAGGCTTTGTCTGTATGGTGGCGCCTGCCGACCAGCGGTTGCGTGTGTAGCTGTCGCCTATCGCTATATCCGGATTGACGGAAGAGGCGGCTACGGCACAGCCTTTGCCCTTGACGAATGAGCCGCCCACCGACAGCCAGTCGAGCGGATGAACCATCAGGCTGCCTACTATGTCTTTTTGATTGTTCTTGTCTTTCAGGTTGATGCCTTGCCCGTTCATGACGGCAAGGTTATAACTCAGCTTTTTCTTGAAAAGGTCGCCGTAGATAAGGATACCCATGTCACGGCCGCTGTTCGAGCCGTAGAGTGGATCGCTGCCGTTGATACCTGCCAGATAGTTGACCGCCTGTGAATAACAGTTTATCAGTTCGACAAAACAGGGAGACATCGGATTCTCAATGGTGTACATTGTTTTGAACTGTCCGATGCGGGCAGTGAGTTGGGGCAGGAACCGGTATTCCGTATAAGCTTCCAGTATCTTTCCGGTATTGGCGAAGCTGTACATGAAGTAGCACGACCATTTGTCGGTAATCTTGCCGCGTGCCATGAATATGGCGCGTTTGAGGTCGAAGGTATTGCTGGCCTTTTCGCCGGCGTCATCATAGGTATATCCCACTTGGGCATACCCTGCCAGGGTGATGCGTTCTTTCAGTGTATTCACTACATTGTTCAGACGCGTATCCTGGGCTTTTAATGTATGTATGGAGAGGAGAAGAAGACAGGATAGTAGAATTCGTTTCATGTGTCGGATATATAATTAAAAAAAAAGCAACCCTTTTTTCAAAGAGCTGCCTTTTGTATGAATGAGGTTCTTGTTATTCGTTGATAGCAGCGATACCCGGAAGAACTTTTCCTTCGATTGCCTCGAGCAATGCACCACCACCGGTAGAAACGTAAGAAACGCCGTTTGCCAGACCGAATTTGTTGACGCAAGCTACAGAGTCGCCACCGCCTACGAGTGAGAACGCACCGTTCTTGGTTGCCTCAACGATAGCTTCACCTACAGAGCGTGAACCGTGAGTGAAGTTGTCGAACTCGAATACGCCCGTAGGACCGTTCCAAAGGATAGTCTTGGAGTTCTTGATAACTTCGGCAAAAATCTTTTCTGTCTCAGGACCTATATCCAGACCTTCCCAGCCGTCAGGTATTTCGTTTACTTTGCAGAACTGAGTGTTGGCGTCGTTGGAGAAAGAGTCGGCAATCTTGGCATCTACAGCCAATACGAGGTTTACGCCTTTTTCTTTTGCTTTCTTCAACAGTTCGAGAGCCAGATCCAGCTTGTCGTCTTCGCAGATGGAAAGACCGATTTTACCGCCTTGAGCTTTGGTGAAAGTGTAAGTCATACCGCCGGTGATAATCAGATTATCCACTTTGTTCAGCAGGTTTTCGATGATTTCAATCTTGGAAGATACTTTGGAACCGCCCATGATAGCAGTGAACGGATGTTGGATGTCATTCAACACCTTGTCTACGGCTTTCACTTCTTTCTCCATCAGGTAGCCGAACATCTTGTTGTCTTTGTCGAAGTATTTGGCGATCAATGCCGTAGAAGCGTGTGCACGGTGAGCGGTACCGAATGCGTCGTTTACGTAGCAGTCAGCGTAAGAAGCAAGTTTCTTGGTAAACTCTTTCTGGCTTTCCTTAACGGCAGCTTTGGCAGCTTTCTTTTCTTCGTCTGTCGCATCTTCGGCCAAACCGCGCGGTTTGCCTTCTTCTTCAGCATAGAAACGAAGGTTTTCGAGCAACAGCACTTCACCCGGTTGCAGAGCGGCAGCCTTAACGGCAGCTTCTTCGCCCATGCAGTCGTTGGCGAACTGTACCTCAACACCCAGCAGTTCTGACAAATGTTTCAGGATGTGCTTCAAAGAGAACTTGTCGGTTGCACCTTTCGGACGACCGAGGTGAGAACCGATGATAATACTGCCACCGTCAGCCAAAATCTTCTTCAATGTAGGAAGAGCGGCACGCATACGGGTATCGTCTGTAATGTTGAAGTTTTCGTCCAGAGGCACGTTGAAGTCCACGCGAACGAATGCCTTTTTTCCGGCAAAGTTAAATTGATCAATTGTCATAATACTCTATTTTTATTTAAAAGTGTTACCGTTTTCTTTTCGTGACGGCAAAGTTAGTATTTATTTCTTTTCCCTGCTATTAAATCATTGTTTATTCTTCCCCATCATTGCTCTCTTTACTAACTTTATACTTCCGGCAGTAATATTTGCACATCAATTGCAAACCGCAGTTGTCACATTGAGGGGTACGTGCCTGGCATACATACCGTCCGTGCAGGATGAGCCAGTGGTGGGCAATGGGAATCTCTGTTTCCGGAATGTATTTAACCAATTCCTTCTCTACGCTGAACGGAGTGGTGCATTTGTCGGATACCAGTCCCAAACGGTGGCTGACGCGGAAAACGTGGGTATCTACCGCCATGGCGGCTTTGTTGAAGACGACCGACTGGATTACATTTGCCGTTTTGCGTCCCACACCGGGAAGTTTCACGAGCTTTTCTAGTGTATCGGGCACTTGGCTGTTGAAGTCTTTCACCAGCATTTGAGCCATGCCTACGAGATGCTTGGCCTTGTTGTTCGGGTAAGATACACTGCGTATGTATTCGTATACTACTTCCGGAGTAGTGGCTGCAAGCGCTTCGGGAGTGGGGAAGTCCCGGTAGAGGGCGGGAGTTATCATATTCACCCGCTTGTCTGTGCATTGGGCGGAAAGAATTACCGCAATCAACAGTTCGTACGGGTTGTTATAATGTAGCTCGGTCTCCGCTATGGGGCGGTTTTCCCTGAACCAGGCGAGTATCTTTTCATAACGTTCTTTCTTTCTCATCGTAATTTGTTTTTATGATAATGAGGAGTTACCTTGATGTTGAAATAGAGCATGGAAACAATTGTCAGGCAGGCTCCGAAAAGATAGGCTTTGTCGAAAGTGCTGACTTCTGCAATGTATCCGCCTGTCAGCATGCCGATGCCTATCCCCACATCCCACGAAGTGAGGTAGGTGGAAGTGGCCGTGCCCCGTTGACTGTTGGGGGCAAGGTTTACGAACAGTGTGTTGTAGGCCGGAAACATGATGCCGAAGCCTATGCCAAGCAGTAATGCCACTGCAAAGAATACGATGTTGCATGCCATGCTGTTCCACTCGATGATGTAGACGCATGCCGAGAGCAGGAAGAAACTGAATACCACGATGTACAACCCTGCCGAAATTACCTGCGTTATTTTCCCTCTGTCTACAATCCTGCCGGAAAAGATGCGCGAGATAGCCATGCCCACCGCCATGAAAGTAAAGAAAAAGCCGGTAGTTGCATGGATACCGATTTCTTTGGCATACATGGCTACGTAGTTGGTAGTCATTCCGTAAGGAATGGATAATAAAAGCAGGCTGATACCCGCAGGAATGCCTTTCAGCAGAATAAAGCGGTCGAGCGAAACCGGTTCGCGTCTGACAGGCGGCTTATACGGGGTTTTCACTAAGGAAGCACAGATGAACCCGGCAATGCAGGAACCCAGCGAGCAACAGAATATGGTAGTATAACTCATGCCTGCATCGTGCAGGAACAAACCGGACATCGGCCCTACTGCCATGGCTATGTTGTTGGAGAGTCCGTAATATCCGAGACCTTCTCCGCGTCTTGATGAGGGCATGATGTCGATGACTACCGTATTGCCGCCCACGGTCACCATGCCGAATGATACGCCGTGTATGATGCGGAACAGGATAAATAAAGTGAGTGACCCGGCAATGATGTATCCGGCAAACATGGTCATGAAGATGAAATAAGCTAACAGATACAACGGTTTGCGGGCAAAACTGTCCAGAAAATATCCGGAGAACGGACGGATGCATAAGGCAGCTACCGTATAGCAGGAAAGAATGATGCCGATAGTGGAGTTTCCTGCATTGAATACTTCGGATAGATAGAATGGCAATACGGGTATCAATAGCCAAAAGCCGAAATACAGTAGGAAGTTGGCAGCGAGGATAAAGCAATAGCCGGGAGTTACGAGCCTATCTTTCATTGGGTGGAGATTTAATAGGATTGATAATCAGGCTGTATTAAAAACCGTTAGTTGCAAATAATCGGGAGTAAAAATACGCCTGATAATTTCTTTTAGGCACGGATTATACGGACTTCACGGTCCTTTTTTTGATTTAATCCGTGTTTCTCCGTGCAATCCGTGCCTAAAAATAAATGGTGAGTGCCTTTTTAGGTTCTGGCACATCCCAATTTTATGCCCAATATAGAAATATCGGGATTTCTATATTAATAAGCTGCTTCAAATTCTTTCAGGAAGCGCGTATCGTTTTCCGAGAACAGGCGCAGGTCGTTTACGCGATATTTCAGATTGGCAATACGTTCTATACCCATACCTAAAGCGTATCCGCTGTATATCTTGCTGTCAATACCGTTCAGTTCCAGTACATTGGGGTCTACCATACCGCAACCTAAGATTTCGACCCAACCGGTTCCTTTACAGAAAGGACAGCCTTTGCCGCCACAGATATTGCAACTGATGTCCATTTCGGCGCTTGGTTCCGTAAACGGGAAGTAGGAAGGACGAAGGCGTATCTTGGTGTCCTTGCCGAACATTTCCTGTGCAAAGAGCAACAGAGCTTGTTTCAAGTCGGTGAACGATACATTACGGTCTATAAACAACGCTTCTACCTGGTGGAAAAAAGCATGTGCACGATAGCTGATAGCCTCGTTACGGTATACGCGTCCCGGACAGATAATGCGGATGGGCGGTTGTGTATTCTCCATGACACGGCTTTGCACGCTGGATGTATGTGTGCGCAGTATGATATTGTGCGATACATTCTCGGCATTGTTTTCAATGAAGAAAGTATCCTGCATGTCGCGTGCCGGATGGTCTTCGGCAAAGTTCATGGCGGAAAATACATGCCAGTCGTCTTCCACTTCAGGACCGTCGGCGATGTTGAATCCCATACGGGCAAATATATCGATGATTTCGTTCTTTACGATGCTGAGCGGATGGCGTGTCCCTAATTTCACGGGATAGGCCGAACGGGTAAGGTCAAGGTCTTCACAACCGTTGTCCCGGCTCTCGAATTGTTCTTTCAGAGCGGCAATCTTTTCCTGTGCCTTGTTCTTGAGTTCATTCAGGCGCATGCCCACTTCTTTCTTCTGGTCGGCAGGCACGTTGCGAAAGTCTGCCATCAGTTCGTTAATGGCTCCTTTCTTGCTGAGGTATTTGATTCGCAGTGCTTCCAGTTCCTCGGCATTAGCGGCTTTCAGTGCTTCTACTTCTTGCAGAAGCTCGTTGATTCTGGCTATCATATCGTTGTTATTATTTATTCTTTCAATACATAAAACGATGCAAAGATACAATTTTATCATTGTTTTGCCTTCAATCGCTGCATATTATTTTTTATTAACTCAGACTGCCAGCCGGAATGCTTTTCCGGACTTTGTGTCCGGCTTTCGATATAATGTGCCGCTAAGATGTAGCTTCAATTATTCCAATATTTTTTCCTTCGGTGGACATTCTTGTCCTGTTGACTTATATATTCTGTACATTATTTTTGAATTGTTCTTCCTTATATTGGGTAGGAGAGCATCCCATGTTTTTCTTGAATACTGCACTGAAGTAGCGGGGGGTAGAGAACCCGACCCGGTCTGCTATTTCATTTACTGTTAATGAACTGTTTAGTAGTAGGTTGATAGCATTGTCAATGCGCAATTTATTTATATAATCGTTTGCTCCCATACCTGTTAATGCCTTTAACTTATTATAAAGTGAGGCACGGCTCATACCGAGTTTGTCACATAGGAAAGGAACTCCCATATTAGGCTCGTCGATATTTTCAGTAATAATCTGATTCATTGTATTCAAGAACTTCTCGTCAGCGGCGCTAAATGTACTTTCTTCCGGTGTTGGTGCTGTTTTGCTGCTAATATACTTTTTCTTTATACGCTCACGATTTTTCAATTGGTTATATATGGCTGTGTAGAGCGTACTTATCTCAAATGGCTTTGTAAGATAAGTATCGGCTCCATTTTTATAACCGAATATACGGCTTGCTTCATCATTTCGAGCAGTAAGCAGAATGACTGGGGTGTGGCTGATGTCTAATTCTTCCTTAACCCGCTTGCACAACTCGTACCCGTTCATTTTAGGCATCTGTATATCGCTGATTATAACATCCGGATGCCACTGCCTACACATCTCTAACGCCTCTTCACCGTTGTAAGCTGTGCGCACGTCTTTAAAATAGGGCCTCATCGCATCAGTCAGATAATCTACTAATTCCATATTGTCATCCACCACCAGAATGGTATAATCTTTAGTTTCGGATCTGAAAGTAGGCTCGTCTGGTACACTCTCAATGTTTTCAGCAGAGGCAAGCAATTCGTTAAGATAAGGTTGTGGCTGTAAAATAAGCTTGCCAGGCTTAATGTTTAGTGGCAGTTCAAACCAAAAAGTAGAACCTGCAGATTCAATATTATTGAGTGCGCCGACACTGCCGCCTTGCTGTTCTGCCAAAATTTTTGAGTACGAAAGCCCTATGCCTGATCCGGGACGACTGTTTTCACCCTGGTAGAAACGTGTAAACAGTTTCGAGACATCAATATCTTTTAGCCCCGGACCTTGATCTGAAACAGAAATACGCACTCTGTCTTTCTTTTCGGATAATGAAGTAATAATATTGATTTCTCCTCCCTCATTACTGTATTTTATTGCATTAATTAATAAATTGGTTATTATAGTAGTACACTTTTCCTTATCACAATAGAATGATTCTATTCCGGCTGACAGCTGACGGGTGAGTGTTATATGTTTTTGGGTAGCCTCGGGTATAAAGTCTTCAACTACTTCTTCCAGCCATTTTTCCAGATTGATGCTTTCTATATGCAAGGTACTTTGGCTGACTTCCATTTTGCGTACATCAAGTACCATGTTTAATAAATTCTTCATGCGCTCAGACTGTCGGGCAATATTCTGTAGAACCCTATAGCGGGCATCTTTGGCAGGAAACTGTTCTATCAGTTGTTTTAAAGGAGCATGGATTAGCGTAAGAGGTGTACGCAGCTCATGATTGATATTTATCAGGAAGCGTATCTTTTCTTCATACGCCTGTTGCTCGTGCTCTTTCATTGCTAATTTCATTCGGTTCTCTTTGCGGCGTAAAAAGCTGTAAACGGATAAGCCCACTGCTGACAAGGCAATCAGCATGCATGTTAATATGAACCACCATGTACGGTACCAAGGTGGAAGTATGATAAGTTCAATAATGGGGTAATTATCTGTCCATTCGCCGGAACGGGTAGTGCATGAAGCTGTTATCTGATAGGTGCCTGCCGACAGCGTATTCAGTGTCAGTTCCGGCAAATAAGAATAGATAGGCTCTTTTTCATATCCTTGCAGATTGTAACAATAGGCAGGCTTACGGAATATATCTTTATTGTGTGCCTTTACTTTAATCGTTATCGTTCTGCTTTGCTCCGGAATTTTTAAAACAGGCTTCCTGCCTGAAGTATATTCCATGCGATCACCGCCAACAAATACATCAGATAGTTCAAGCACCGGAGATTCCGGGTGCTCTTTGGGAAGTGTGGAAGCAATGCGTAATAATCCATTTACACTACCCAAATATACATCTCCTTCTGATGAAAGTAAGCGGGGCTTCGGCAGATACTCGTTAGGAGCGACTCCGTCTGGAACACCGTAAAGGATAAAGCGCTTTTGGGTGGTCATCCAGGAAAGCAAACGTTCATTATTACCAATCCATAATCGTCCATGCTGGTCACTGGCAACAGACATTGCTTCGTTAATCAACGAGTTTGAAATATGAGTATATGAACCGTCATTGGGCGAGAAACTGCCCAACCCGTAGTTCCCCCCTATCCAGATAATGCCTTTCTCGTCAGCTGAAGCCGAATGGATCATGGTATCTTGTTTACAGTGATAGAGGACGTGAAGGGTATTGTCATTATGGTCTATACGATAAATACATTTGGAATCATGCAGGTAAGAAAATGTTTCCTTTACACATATCGGAAGCAGCTGACCTACTATGGCATCTTTAAGGTGGTTTATATGAATGGGGGTGAATGTTTTCTGTTTCCAGTTGTAACTGTATGGACTCTCGGAAAGCAGTAAGATAGTTTCCGGTGTATTTTGCATAAGATTGACTGTCTTGCCTTGTTGACACAATCGGTTGTTAATGTCATCATTTACAATAACCAAAGGAGTACAATGTTCAGTCTGCTTATTATAGAAAAATATCCCCTTGCCAAAGAGTGATATCAAAAGGTGGTTTTTATCAACACCCGTGATGGAGGCTACCTTTTCTCCATATGTAGATGGAATATGGCGAAATTTATTGGTATCGGCATTAAACACATTCAGTCCCCCACCATCCGTTCCTATCCATATATCCTTTTCGTTTTGTTCTTGATAAAGGCTTAATACAGATTTCTCGCTGAGTCCATAATCTGCATTAAGAAGTGCATCTGCATATAGTTTGATGCCCACTTCCTTAATATTGAACATTCCACTGCGTACGCTGCCAGCCCAAATCCCATTTTCCGGATCTGCATAAAAAGACAAAATAGAATTGCTGGGGAGAGAATAGGCATCTCCCGGAATATGTGTTAATACATCCATTTGATTGTTTTCAGGATTTAGAACGGCAATTCCTTTGCCGTCGGTACCTATCCAGATGTGGCCATCATATTCAGCCAATGCAAGCACAATGTTACTCTGCATTGATGAATTGCCTGTGTGGTAGGTGTGAAGAAGTTTACCATTCTTATTGTAACATTGCACTCCTTTACAATACGGAGTCACCCAAAAATTACCTTTAGAATCAGGCAGCATCGTAACTACGTCGCGACAATCAAATGGGACATCACGTGTGTGTCCGGTACGAATATCTATCAGCAAAGCTCCCACCCAACGGTTGGCAGCCAACAGAGTATGACTGTCAAAACGGTAAAGATCGGTGATTTGGAATTTTATATTGGAAGTAATCGAACGGAAAAGAGCGATTTTCCCAGTCTTATAATCATATTTGTATAATTTGTCAAATCCTCCGAAAAACACACCGTCATCCCAAAGGCAGATGGAGGAGGCTGATATAAGGTTCCCATTTAGGTCACATGCCCGGTAAAAGGTATCATTGACTGCATCATACAGAAAAACTCCTTCGCTGCCAAGTGCCCAAATATTATTATTGCGGTCTTCTACCAATTGGTCTATATTGCAATTCAAATATTTCTTTTGTTCATATCCGTCGAAGCGTCCGATACCGTTTTTGGTCCCCATCCAGGCATGACCTGTACGGTGGCTGACTGTCATGCAGTTGACTTGATAAGAGAGTCCTTCACGTACGTCAATCCGTTGAAATATATATTGTTTGTCACTTAGTTGCTTTCCCCATAAGACGGTTGGCAATATCCAAACAAGTACAGTTAATAAAATTTTCTTCATAGTATAAAAAAGTAAAACAAAAATATTGTTTTTGCTTCAATAATGCAAATAATCATATAAATTTATTCCGCTATTTTAACAAGTATAATCGCCGTCAAGTTTGGTATCAGTAATTTATTGTATATCAAGATTTGTACCAATAAATTAACGCTGTTTATAGAGCATAGGAGGATTATACGATAATGAGTGAAATAGTCATTTTTGGAGCAAAAAAAGATATTTCTATACCTTCCATTCATTGTGGAACGGATACTTTTGCAAAAAACTATTTATTATAACTAATACCTTTGTTATACGATGAATTACATCTATAAAATTTTTCTACACTTCCTCATTATGGGAATATTCTTTGGAGTCGGTAGACTTT
The DNA here is from genome assembly GCF_040928965.1 of Bacteroides sp. 2201st1_D9_2201SCRN_220225. Lineage (NCBI taxonomy): Bacteria > Pseudomonadati > Bacteroidota > Bacteroidia > Bacteroidales > Bacteroidaceae > Bacteroides > Bacteroides sp. 2201st1_D9_2201SCRN_220225. The sequence goes on from NZ_JBCODG010000016.1 coordinate 73,140, forward strand.
CTGCTCAGGTTACTGTTCCCGAATGGCAAAGTCAATATGCTATTGGAAAAAATAAATTACGGCCTCATACTTATGTATGGCCATACGACAAAGCTACAAATATCCGTCAAGGAGATTATGAAAATTCTCGCTATTATATGAGTCTGAACGGGAGATGGAAATTTTCTTGGGTAAAGAATCCTGATAATCGGCCCAAAGACTTTTATAAGCCTGGATATTATACGGGTGGATGGGCTGACATCAAAGTGCCTGGAAACTGGGAACGTCAAGGTTATGGAACTGCTATTTATGTGAATGAATCCTACGAATTCGATGACCCGCTATTTAACTTTAAGAAAAATCCACCACTAGTACCATATGATGAAAATGAGGTAGGTTCTTATCGGCGTAGCTTTACTTTACCATTGGATTGGAAAGATCGCCGGACCGTCATCTGTTGTGAGGGCGTTACCTCATTCTATTATATTTGGGTAAATGGGCATTTATTGGGCTATAATCAAGGTTCGAAGACTCCTGCTGAATGGGATATTACTCCATATGTAAAAGAGGGAGAGAACACAGTTGCCCTGGAAGTATATCGTTGGAGTGCGGGGTCATACCTGGAATGTCAGGATATGTGGCGATTGAGCGGCATAGAACGTGATATCTATCTGTATAGCACTCCCAAGCAATATATTGCAGACTATCAAGTGACTTCCACTTTAGATAAAGAAACGTATACGGATGGGCTTTTTGCTCTTGAAACAACCATAGGAGGGGAGGCTGAAGGTGCTGCCACATTATCGTATCGTTTAGAAGATGCTTGCGGAAAAACGATTTTGGAAAAGGATTGTCCGGTTCAAAGCAAGGAAAGCGGCAATTTCATTTTTTTGTCTAAAGAGACTTTACCGAAAGTGAAACGTTGGAGTGCGGAACATCCTTATCTTTATACATTGATTATTTCTCTAAAAGATACTTCAGGAGAAATCATACATCTGACAGGGTGCAACGTAGGGTTTCGTACCTCGGAAATCAAAGATGGACGATTTTGCATAAATGGTGTGCCCATATTGGTAAAAGGGGCAAATCGTCATGAACATTCTCAATTGGGACGTACAGTCAGCAAGGAACTGATGGAGCAGGATATTCGTCTGATGAAGCAGAATAATCTGAATACTGTGCGAAATTCGCATTACCCCACTCATCCGTATTGGTATCATCTCTGTGATCTTTACGGTCTGTATATAATAGATGAAGCAAACATTGAGTCGCATGGCATGGGGTATGGAGCAGCTTCGCTTGCTAAGGATAGCACATGGCTTCCAGCCCATATGGATCGGGTACAACGGATGTACGAGAGGTCAAAAAATCATCCCGCCATCATAATCTGGTCATTAGGAAATGAGGCAGGTAATGGCATTAATTTTGAACGCACTTACGATTGGATGAAATCAGTAGAGCAAAGTCGTCCAGTTCAGTATGAACGTGCTGAACAACAATATAATACTGATATTTACTGTCGCATGTATCGTAGTGTGGATGAGTTGTTGGCTTATGCCCATCAGACAAGTCCGAAAGTATACCGCCCTTTCATTATGACGGAATATTTGCATACAATGGGTAACAGTGGAGGCGGTTTGAAGGAATATATGGAAGTGTTCGAGAGCGAACCTGTCGTACAAGGCGGTTGTATCTGGGACTGGGTCGACCAGTCATTCAGAGAGGTGGATGCTCATGGTAAATGGTATTGGGCGTATGGCGGTGATTACGGACCGGAAAATATACCAAGTTTTGGTAACTTTTGCTGTAATGGGCTGGTGAATGCTGTACGGGAACCGCATCCTCATTTAAAAGAGGTAAAAAAAGCTTATCAATATATTAAATACACGCTCAAAGATCCTAAAAATTTAACCATCGCTATCAAAAACTGGTATGACTTTACCAATCTGAATGCTTATGTGTTGAAGTGGAGCATAGTGGGAGATAATGGTAAAATGTTAGCGAAAGGGGAACAGTCTATAGAAGTTGCTCCACATGCCACTACTGAAGTTTCATTGGGAGGCGTACGCTTACCCCGGAATATCCGTGAGGCTTATCTGAATTTAAGCTGGACGCCTAAGAAGAAAAGTGCTTTCATCGGAACTGATGATGAGGTTGCTTATGATCAGTTTGTCTTGCCTGCCAATAGTCAGTATCGTCCGACATTGGCTAAACTGTCTGAAAAACCGGAAATTCAGATTGATCCGAAAACCGGAGCATTAACATCATACATCTATGAAGGACAGGAATATCTTGCCTCGCCTGTGCGGCTGAGTTTATATCGCCCTGCAACGGACAATGACAACCGTGAAAAGAAGGGAGGCGCAAAGGTTTGGCGCAAATTAGGGCTAAATCATTTGGTCCAACGTGTATTATCTGTAAAAACATCAGGACACACTACTTACAGTGAAGTGAAATTATTGAATGATAAAAATGAGACAATAGGGTCTGCTACATTTGAATACACCATTCGCAAGGATGGAATATTGTCTGTACAAACCCGTTTCGTTCCGGATACAACGTTTGTCAGTTCATTGGCTCGTGTCGGGCTGGTTTTTGAAATGCCCCACAGTTTTAATCGTGTCACTTATTTGGGCCGAGGAGAGCATGAGACTTATGCTGACCGAAAACTATCGGGGCGTATCGGAATTTATCATACTGATGCAGAACGAATGTTTCATTATTATGTGCGTCCTCAGGCTACCGGTAATCGAACAGACGTGCGTTGGATGCAAGTTAGCGATGAATTAGGAAAAGGATTGTCTGTGTGGGGGGAGAAGTCATTTGAATTTAGTGTATCTCCTTTCACTGATGAGAATATAGATGCTGCCGGGCACATTAACAAGTTGAAAAGAAATGGCACGGTGACCGTTCATCTTGACGCTTTGCAAAGCGGTGTGGGAACGGCTACTTGCGGACCGGGGGTACTGGCGCCTTATTTGGTGCCTGTAAAAGAGTATCTGTTTAGTTTTGAAATACGTCCTTTAAAATGATGAGGCACTTTTGACATATCGGAATTTTAAATAGTATCAATTGTTTATGAAGAGAATTTTATTTTTTATCATATTGTTTTGTATAAGCCTTTCTGCTATTGCTCAAGAATCTTGTCCGCAAGTTATTCCGGCTTTGCAACAATGGCGTGGAACAGGTGGAACTCTTTCCTTGCCTGTACGAGGCAGCATTGTAATTCGCACAACCGATGAGGCTGCGTTAGAGTCCACAGCTCGTATTCTTATATCAGACTTGAAGGAATTGATGGGGTGGGATTATACTTTGCGTACCGGAAAACCTCGTAAGAACGATATTTGCTTGTCCCTCACTCCACCTGATGAAGAGTTGGGAGAAGAGGGATATGTGCTTGACTTTTCCGGTTATGCTTGTATAAAAGCTCCTGCCGTAAAAGGTGTATTTTGGGGTACGCGCAGTTTGCTGCAGATCCTTTTTAATCATCAAGGTACTCTTCCTAAAGGTATTGCACGCGATTATCCTCAATTCCCTAATCGAGGATTTATGCTGGATGTTGCCAGAAAGTTCTTCACGATGGATTATCTGAAGCAATATGTAAAGATATTGTCTTTTTACAAGATGAATGAGTTTCAAATACATTTGAATGATAATGGGTTTCCGCAATTTTTTGAGAATGATTGGAATAAAACCTATGCTGCTTTTCGGTTAGAGAGTGAACGTTTCCCTGGATTGACATCCAAGGACGGGGCATACACCAAAAAAGAATTTATAGAGTTACAGAAGATGGGGAAAGCTTATGGAGTAAACATTATTCCAGAAATAGACATCCCCGCCCACTCTCTGGCTTTTGCTCATTATAAGCCGGAAATAGCCAGTCAAGAATATGGTATGGATCATCTTGATCTTTATAAAGAGGAGACTTATCGTTTTGTGGATACATTGTTGGACGAATATCTTTGTGGAGACTCACCGGTATTTATCGGTCCGGACGTACATATAGGAACAGACGAGTATAATAAAAAGGAGGCTGAACGGTATCGTTATTTTACAGACCGTTATTTGAAATACATTGCGAAATACGGTAAAAATCCCCGTATGTGGGGTGGCTTGAAATGGCTTCCGGGAAAGACACCTGTGCAGGCAGAAGGAGTAACTGTCAATGCATGGTCGTATGACTGGATAGACCCGGAAGCATCTTTAAAAGACGGATATAAGTTGATTAACTCTTGTGACACTTATCTTTATATTGTACCCTCAGCAGGTTATTACCGTGATTTTCTGGATCATCAATGGTTGTATGAAACTTGGTCACCATGGTTGATTAATAAAAAGTTGACATTGCCCGAAGGTACCGTTGGAGTACTGGGAGGCATGTTTGCCGTGTGGAATGATAAGTGCGGCAACGGTATATCAGAACAAGACGTGCATGTGCGTTCTTTCCCAGCCCTACAGGTATTGGCTGAAAAGATGTGGAAAGGCAGCAATAGTCAGGTTTCTTTTGAACAGTTTGAGGATTTATGTCGTCAGATGCCCGAAGCTCCCGGCGTGAATCTGTTAGGCCGGATACCGTCAGGTGTATGTCAGACTGCTTCTGGTGAAGTGCAACTTACCCCTGCCGGGGAAGTCTGTGTGCTAAGCGGAACCGATTCTATTTCTACTGTGTTACAAGAAGTGGGGTATCCGTATGCTGTATCTTTCAAAATTTGTCCCGATGAGAATGCTCCCAATAGTTCCATACTATTCAAGGGACCTCATTCTGTGGTGTATGCCAATTGGGAAAACAAAGGCTGCCTGGCTTTCAGTCGTGACGGCTATACATTTGTGTTTCATTCCTATCATTTGCCCGAAGGTGTGTGGAGTGATATTCGTATAGAAGGTGATTACAAGGGGACTTCCCTTTATGTGAACGGTAAGTTGCAGGAACGTCTGGAAGGCCGCACCAAGAAAGTCTATCGTCAGCAGTATAAGCGTATGGAGTATATGGAGTATCAGGAGACACTGATATTTCCCTTACAACAAATAGGGGATGGCTTGAACGGTTTTAAAGGAAAGATTAAAAATGTAGTGTGCAAGCAGTTCTGAGGGAACGTTTCTAATGTTTTTTCCTGTCTCTTTGATTCGGAAATTTAAATTATTCATTTATGAATGCCTATCATTAGTGTCCCGTTAAAATGGGACGAGTTAAACAATTAATCAAAAAGCCCCGGAATCAGGGGATCATTTAGAT